>CALAKE010000216.1 GCA_937922775.1 uncultured bacterium
GAGACCGGTCACCTGGTGCTGTCGACGCTTCACACTTTGGACGCGCCCGAGACCATCAATCGCATTATCGCGGTCTTTCCGCCGTATCAGCAGGACCAGATACGAGCCCAGTTGGCCGAGGTGCTGCGCGCCGTCATTTCAATGAGGTTGGTACGGCACAAGGGAGGTGCGGGTCGGGTCCCCGGCTGTGAGATCATGATCACGACGACGTTCATTCGCGAATGCATTCGCGACCGTGAGCGTTTGACGGAGATCCGCGACGCCATAGCCGCCGGTGTCAGCCAGTACCGGATGCAAACATTCGACCAGTCGCTCCTGTGGCTGCATCGCCACAACTTGATTACTGTGGAAGAGGCCCTGGCCGCGGCCACCAACGCCAGCGATATGAAGCTCGCCCTGCGCGGCATCGTCACGTCGGCGGAGGCAGTCGAGGAGTCGATGGAGTCCGTCAGGGGACAGGACGCGAAGCCTTAGCAAGGGTAGAGCCGGTTGCCACGCGAGCGAGACGCCGTCCAGCAAGCCACGGCGAAGGCCCTGGCGATGTTGGCGCGACGGGACTACAGCCAGGCCAAGCTCAGGGAGCGGTTGCTCGCCAAGGACTTCGAGTCGAGTGTTGTCTCGCAGGTCCTCGCGCGCTGTATCGATGCCGGGTATGTCGATGACAATCGCTACGGGAGGACGCGCCTCGAAGCTCGCCTCCGGCGTCGTCCCAGTGGCCAGCGCGACGCGCTGAATGACTTGCGACGCCAAGGGCTGAGCAAGACAATGAGTGAGGGCATCGTCGAGGAAGTGTTCACCGAGGCGGGTGGTGAGGAAGCGGTGCTCGACGACGCCATGCGGCGGTGGCAGGCGAAGAACGGAGAGCCGACGGCGCTAGCCGCCACCAAGCGCTGTTTCGATCACCTCATGCGACGTCGGTTTCCTAGATACTTGGTTCTCCAGGCCCTTTCTCCCTGGCTGGACAACTTGCGCGACTGAGTGCCGGCGCATGTAGAATCTCGCCAATTCTCACGTGTAGCCATCGACAGGGTATCTCGAGATGTCAATGAATCAGCAGCAGAAAGAAAAGACCGGTGCGAGGTTCTGGGGTGCGGACGACGTGCGCCAGCAGTTCCTCGACTACTTCGCAGAGCGCGGCCACGCGGTCGTGCCGAGCAGCAGCCTGATTCCGCGTGATGATCCGACCCTGTTGTTCACCAATGCGGGGATGAACCAGTTCAAGGAGGTCTTTCTCGGTCACGAGCAGAGACCTTACGTCCGCGCTGTCTCCTCTCAGAAGTGCATGCGAGTTTCGGGCAAGCACAACGATTTGGAAAACGTCGGCCCATCGACATATCACCACACGTTCTTCGAGATGCTCGGCAACTTCTCTTTCGGCGACTATTTCAAAGCCGAAGCCATAGAGATGGGCTGGGAGTTGCTGACCGCCCACTACGGCATTCCTGAAGAGTCCCTCTGGGCCAGTGTCTACGAGGAGGACGACGAGGCCTACGACCTGTGGCGGACTGCGGTGGGAATCTCGGAGTCTCGCCTCGTTCGACTTGGCAAGAAGGAGAACTTCTGGGCTATGGGCGAGACGGGCCCGTGCGGCCCCTGCTCCGAGCTGCACTTCGACTACGGGGAAGACGCCGGTTGTGGCCGCCCAGAGTGCGGTCCTGACTGCGATTGCGGTCGCTTCGTGGAGCTGTGGAACCTGGTGTTCATGCAGTTCAACTCAGACGCCGAGGGTGAGCTCACGCCGCTGCCGTCTCCCAACATCGACACCGGCGCCGGGTTGGAACGCCTTGCCGCTGTCCTCCAGGGGAAACGGAGCAACTACGACACCGACCTGTTCATGCCGATGATTGAAGAGGCTGCCGTACGCAGCGGCCGGGCGTTGGGCGAGAACACGGACACCGACATCGCCTTGCGCGTTATCGCCGACCACGGGCGCGCCACTGCATTCTTGCTGGCCGATGGAGTCAGCCCCGCGAACGAAGGCCGCGGCTACGTGCTGCGACGTTTGATCCGCAGAGCCGTGCGGTTCGGCATGACGATTGGTCTCGAGGGTCCCTTCTTGAACGAGGTGGCCGGGGTTGTGGTAGATCGCATGCGCTCCGCATATCCGGTTCTCGAGCAGAGTCGAGAGCTCATTCACCGCGTGACGTTGTCCGAAGAAGAGCGTTTTTTCCAGACCCTCGCGGTAGGCGCTCAGATGTTTGAGCGGCTCGCCGCCGATGTGAAGGAGAGCGGTGAGGATCGCATTCCCGGGGAGGAGGCCTTCCGCCTTTACGACACCCACGGGTTGCCCCTCGAGCTGACGAGGGAATTCGCCGAGGATCATGGCCTCGTGGTCGATGAAGCCGCTTTCGAGCGGGCCATGCAGAAGCAGCGCGAGAGAGCCCGGGCCTCGTGGAAGGCCGGCAGTACGGCCATCGCCGGAGGGGTTCTCGATGAGATTCGCGCCCGGGGAGGGGAGGGTGGCTCGGTCTTTCTCGGCTACGATCAACTCACTGTGAAGGATTCCCTCGTGCAGGCCCTCTTGCTCGATGGCGAGCTGGTGGACTCTCTGAGTGCCGGTGAGAGCGGCGCCATGGTTGCTGACCGGACGCCGTTCTACGCCGAAGCCGGTGGCCAAATCGGCGACCGCGGTCTGTTGAGAACGGAGGGAGGAGCTGCCCGCATTCTCGACACCCAGCGGCTGCCGGGAGGCTGGATCCTGCACTTGCTGGAGGTTGAGGAAGGCATCTTGCGCCAGAGTGACAGCGTCGAGCTGCAGGTTGATGAGCAGCGGCGTAACAGAACGATCAGGAATCACACGGCGACGCACCTGTTGCATGCGGCGCTCCGCGATCAACTAGGCGAGCATGTCAAGCAGGCCGGGTCGCTCGTGGCCCCAGACCGACTCCGGTTCGACTTCGCACACTATGGTCCGGTGACCGACGACCAGATCGAGGCGCTGGAGCGTCAGGTCAATGAGGCGATCCGACGTGACCTGCCGGCTGAGACCGCAGAGATGGATCAAGCGGAAGCCCTCGAGCGTGGTGCTCTCGCCTTCTTCGGTGAGAAGTACGGCGACGAAGTACGTGTGGTCAGCGTTCCAGGGGTCTCGATGGAGCTTTGTGGCGGCACGCATGTTCAAGCGACCGGGCAGATCGGCGCCTTCTTCGTCACCTCCGAGGAGAGCGTGGCGGCTGGGACGAGGCGCATCGAGGCGGTCACGGGTCGCGACGCGATCGAGCAGTCACAGCACCGTCGTGGTGTATTGCGGAAGGTCATGTCCGAGCTGCATTCGGGCGAAGACGAGATTCCCACACAGCTCGAGAGTTTGCTCGGGCGGTTGAAAGCAGCGGAACGCGAGGTGGAGCGGCTCCGCGTGAAGCTTGCCTCCGAGCAAGCGAGCGAGTCCCTGGAATCTCTTGGTGTCGAGGTCGAAGGTGTCAGGGTGGTGATGCGGGAGGTCGAGGACCTGGACGCCTCGGGACTGCGCAATCTGGTTGATGAGCTAAAAGCCAAGCTGGGCTCGGGCGTGGTTGTGTTGGGCATGCGGCGCGGCGGCAAGGCCCAGCTCGTAGTGGGGGTAACCGCAGATCTCGCCGATCGAGTGAGCGCCTCCGACGTGGTGGGCACCCTCGCTGCTGTTGTGGGGGGTGGCGGCGGCGGGCACAAGGAGCTGGCCCAGGCCGGCGGTCCCGATGGCGATCGCCTCGAGGAGGCCCTCCAGAAAGCACCAGAGGCTGTTGCGGGGCATTTGGGGTAGTCAGCCGCTGCCAAGATGCGATAGCGTTTTTGGTGTGACATTTCCATGGGTGGGTGTCGCATCGACCGATCATGTGGGTATTCGAGCCGATGCTGGAAGCGCGTCGCAAGAGGAAGAAGCGTCCTGGGAGCCGGTTGTCGTCTCGGCTTCTCTCCCGGTGTGTAACCTGCACCCTGGGCATCATCTGCCTGTCGCTTCTGAACGTGGCGATTGCTGAGGCCCAGATCTACGTGATCCAGGATCCCAATGGGCAGCGCCGCTTTACGAGCGATTATCAGCCAGGTGCCACGCTATTCATGGGTACCCCGAATACGGTCACCTATGAACCTCAACCTGCTGGGGCGGCCCAGTTCCGCAGCGAGATCGCCGATGCTGCCAGTGCAGCCGGCATCGAGCCGATCCTGGTGGAGGCAGTGATCGCCGCCGAGTCGGCATTCGATCCGAATGCCCTGTCTCACAAGGGTGCTCAAGGGTTGATGCAACTCATGCCGGAGACGGCCGAGCGCTTCGACGTCTCTGATGTCTGGGATCCACGCGAGAACATCCGCGGCGGCGCAGCCTATTTGAGCGAGCTCGATGGCTACTTCAACGGCGACCTGCGACGAGTCTTGGCGGCCTACAATGCGGGTGAGGGCGCCGTAATCGAGCACGGTGGGGTGCCTCCCTACGAGGAGACCCAGACCTTCGTGCAGCGCGTGCTGGACTACTATCGCAAGCGCGGCGGTGCTCGCTAGCTCATCATTCTCGTGAATAGATCGCGGGCAGGCTCGCTGCCGGACGATTCGCCGATTCACTGAATACACGTTGCGAACCGCGACGCCGAGGCAATATACTTCGATTCGGGTTCAGGGGTGAATCTGGAGCTAGCCAGGGACCGGAGGCACGTTTGGGAGACGTGCCATGCGCCAGCATCATCTGGGTTCTCGTGCCATTCTTCTCCTTGCGGTAGCCCTTCTCCTCGTCGCCCCTGTGGCTACCGGCTCCGAGGCATCTCCACAGGAGCTCTTCGAACGCGCTGAAGCTCTCTATCGGCAGCTCGAGGTCGTGGACCCAGCGGTTCAATCGGAAACCTGGCTAGCTGTCGTCGATGCCTTCAGCGACCTCGCTGCCCGATATCCGGAAAGCCCGCTGGCCTCCGAGGCTCTGTGGCGGATCGGATGGATCTATGGGGCCCGTGCGGACTCCGGTGATACGGCCGCAAGATCCCAATCGTTGAGCGCATACGAGAGGTTGGTTGACCGCTATCCGACCAGTCCTCGCGCCCCCGAGGCCCTATTTCGGCTCGCGGCCAGTGCCGAGAGTTCCTCCGGAACGCATGCCGCACGTCTCTACGATCGCCTGCTGCAGCAGTATCCGAGCACGCCGCAGGCTTCATTGGCTCGAAATCGACTCGCTGATGCCGAGCGTCGCAATCCCGCCCCCGTGACGCAGATGGATGAGGAGCCAGTGAGAAGTGCCGGGGCCGGCGAG
>CALAKE010000217.1 GCA_937922775.1 uncultured bacterium
CGCGCGCGAGCGGCTTTCCTTGTCGCGCCCGAGCGGCCGACATCTGGTTTTGGACCGGCGTGTCACTCCCAGAGCCGCGATGGCTGTCCGGGTCGAGCTCCAGGATCTCGAGGAGCACGGCATTCTCGACGGCGACTATCTGATCCTCGCACCCAGCACGGTGTCGAGGCCGGGTGGCCTCGCTGTTGCCTGCTTGCGCACGGGCACGACACTGGTCGAGGTCCTCACTTCGCATGGGCGCGTTCGTCGCGTCGACACTCGAACGGAGATGAAGGACGGCTACGAGGTTCTCGGTGACGTCGTAGCGGTGCTGCGATCGATGAAGGAAATGGAAGAGGAAGTTTGACCATGATCCGTTTCGACCGTTTTACCGTCAAAGCACAGGAGGCGGTGCAGCGGGCCCAACAAATCGCACAAGGCCTGCAGCACCAAGGCCTCAATGGATTGCACCTCCTGCTCGCCCTGCTCGAACAGCGCGACGGCGTTGTGAACGGCATTGTCGAACGCCTAGGTGCGAATCTTGGCGAGCTCACTGGCGCGACGCAGCGTGCTCTGGGCAAGCTGACACAAGTGAGCGGGGACGGGGCAACCGACCTCTACCTCGAGCCCGAGGTTAAGCGCGGCCTGGATACTGCCCAGAGTGAAGCTGACAAGTTGCAGGACAAGTACGTCTCGACCGAGCACATCCTGCTAGGCATTCTCGATGCAGGAGGAGAGGCTGCGGCGGTCTTGCAGCAGGCCGGCATCGACCGTGACGAACTCTTTCTCGCATTGAAGCAGATTCGTGGATCGATGCGGGTCACCGACCCTAACCCCGAGGACAAGTACGATGCCCTCGGTCAATACGGTACTGACCTCACGGAAATGGCGCGAAAAGGCAAGCTCGACCCGGTTGTCGGGCGTGACGAGGAGATCCGCCGCGTCATTCAGGTCCTCTCGCGTCGCACCAAGAACAACCCCGTACTCATTGGCGAGCCCGGAGTCGGTAAGACCGCTATCGCGGGAGGATTGGCACAACGAGTCGTCAACGGTGACGTTCCTGAGTCCCTGAAGAGCCGTCGCGTTGTGAGCATGGACATTGCCGCGATGATTGCCGGGGCCAAGTACCGGGGCGAGTTCGAGGATCGCCTGAAGGCGTTCCTGCAGGAGGTACAGGAGTCGGGCGACGTGATCCTCTTCATCGACGAGCTCCACACCGTCGTAGGTGCAGGCTCCGCGGAGGGCGCCGTTGATGCCTCGAACATGCTGAAGCCGGCCCTTGCGCGTGGAGAGCTGCACGCCGTTGGCGCCACGACGCTGGCGGAGTACCGCAAGTACATCGAGAAAGATGCGGCCCTCGAGCGGCGCTTCCAGCCCGTGATGGTCGGCGAGCCCAGCGTTGAGGAGACGATTTCGATCCTCAGGGGACTCAACGAGCGCTACGAGGTGCATCATGGGGTTCGGATTCGCGATGCGGCGCTGGTGGCGGCGGCCACGCTGTCAGCACGCTACATCAGCGATCGTTTCCTCCCCGACAAGGCGATCGACCTGGTCGATGAGGCCGCTGCGCGTCTTCGCATGGAAATCGACAGCCTTCCTGCCGAGCTCGATGAGCTGGAGCGCAGAAGAACGCAGCTCGAGATCGAGCGCCAGGCGCTTGGTAAGGAGCGTGACGACGCGTCGAAGGAGCGTCTTGCGGGGCTCGAGGCTGAATTGGCGGCACTCAGCGCTGCCTATGATGACCTGAAGACGCGATGGGACGCGGAGAAGGCCCAAGTGCATTCGATTCAGGGCCTCAAGAGGGAGGTTGAGGAGGCTCGCACGGCCGCTGACCTTGCCGAGCGTGACGGCAATCTGCAACGTGCCGCCGAGCTCCGATATGGAGTGATGGTAGAAAATCAGCAGGCGCTCGAGATCGCGCGTGCGCAACTGAAGGAGATTCATAGTGATGGCCGCGCGATGCTCAAGGAGGAGGTCGACGCCGACGACATCGCAGAGGTCGTGAGTCGCTGGACGCATATTCCGGTGAGCCGGCTACTCGAGGGCGAGGTCGAGAAGCTGTTGCACATGGAGGAACGCCTGCACGAGCGAGTGATCGGCCAGGATGAGGCGATCGAGACGGTATCAAACGCCATCCGTCGAGCTCGGGCCGGTTTGCAGGAACCCAACCGCCCTTATGGCTCGTTCCTGTTCCTTGGACCCACCGGTGTAGGCAAGACGGAGCTCGCCAAGGCGCTGGCGCAATTCCTGTTCGATAGCGACGACGCCCTCATTCGCCTCGACATGACGGAATACATGGAGAGACACGCGGTTTCTCGCATGATCGGCGCCCCGCCCGGATACGTCGGTCACGATGAGGGCGGATTCCTGACCGAGGCTGTTCGCCGTCGACCCTACGCCGTGATTCTCCTCGACGAAATCGAGAAGGCACACCGGGACGTGTTCAATATCCTTCTGCAAATTCTTGACGATGGAAGGCTGACTGACGGCAAGGGACGAACGGTAGACTTCTCCAATACCGCGATTATCATGACGTCCAACATCGGCAGCGATGATTTGCAGCGCATCGAGGAGATCGGAATCGATGCGGCTCGAGACCTGGTATTCGAACAGATGCGACAGGTGTTCCGGCCGGAGTTTATCAATCGGGTCGATGATGCGATCCTTTTCTCGCCGCTGACTCACGAGCAGCTAGCTGCCATCGTCACGATTCAGCTTCGCGACCTCAACGATCGTCTCGCGATCCGTGGCATGGCCCTGGAGCTCACCGACGCGGCGAGCCGATTCCTATGCATTCTTTTTCTTTGTCGCAAAGGGCAGGGGGGCCGTCTTTATCAAAGCCAAGTGGCACGCACTGAAGGGACTGAAACGGGCTAAAGCAAAACGCAAGCAAATTCAGAAGAACAG
>CALAKE010000218.1 GCA_937922775.1 uncultured bacterium
AAACGGATGCCGTGACCGCTTCGAAGCCATGAGAGTGACAGCGTCAGGACGATTCGACGGTGTCGACGGGTACCGGCGTCGCCCTCCGACGCCGAGACTCGGCCAGCCGTTGGCCGAAGGGATGGAGATCAGATGGTGCCGAGATCTTTGGCGCTCGGGTAGCCGGGCAGACCCTCTGCCTCCGTGACTGCGCGCAAGATCGAATTGGCCACAGCGGCAGCAGCGGCGACCTCGAGCCGGTCGGAGGCGGCCGAGTCATCCGGCGGTGCAGCAGTGCCCGTCGAGAGGAAGAAGATCGTATCGCCATCGAACCGCGTATGAGCAGGCACGATCGCGCGGGCAAGACCGTCATGAGCGACTCTCGCGAGGTGGGTGCACTCGGCCTGGGTCAACGTCCGGTTCGTGGCGACCACTCCGATTGTGGTGTTGTTCATGGCCGAGGTTCGCGCTCGCTCGCTTTCCAGGACCTCCGCGGCGGAGTTGCGTAGGCCGTTACCGTCCGCGCGGCGAGCTCCGGCGACGATCCGACCGCTGGTGGGATCCGCCACGTCACCCCGGCAATTCACGGCCATCAGAGCCGCAACAGTAGTTCCGTCCTCGAATAAGAAGCCGTCACTGCCGACCCCTCCCTTCATCGCGAAGCGGTTGCCGAACATCTTCCCGACCGTTGCCCCGGTGCCTGCGCCGACGCTTCCCTCCTCGACGGGCGCTGAGCTTGCTGCCTCGCATGCCGAGTAGCCGGTGTCAGTGTCGGGGTAAGTCGCCGAGTCGCCGACGTCGAGGTCGTAGAGGATGGCCCCGGGAACGATCGGCACCGGCCCACCGGACGTCTCGAAGCCGATGCCCTGCTGCCTCAAGAACCGCATGACGCCGTCGGCGGCAGCGAGGCCATAGGCACTTCCCCCGGACAACATGACAGCGTGAACGACACCCACCGTCGCTTCAGGGCGTAGCAAGTCGGTTTCACGAGTACCCGGTGCGCCTCCGCTCACGTCGACGCCTGCGACGGCGCCGGCGGTCGCGAGAATCACGGTACAGCCGGTTGGACGATCATCTCGCCGAGCATGACCGACGAGCAGGCCTTCGATCGACGTCAAGGTAATGCGTTTCGCCATCTCTTCCTCTCCGGCTGCCTGGACGCCTGCATCCTTGATGACCGCGTCCGGCCTGTTCTGCCCCGAGACCCTCCACAACGGCGCCCCGTGTGCCGATCGCAGTCCTCCGGCAGGCAGCGCGGCGAGGAGCCCCACAACGAGATGTCTTCGAGAAAATGGGCTCATGGTAATCCAAGGATATCGAAGGGCGAGCACAGCGAACCACCCGTGCCCACTCCTTGCGAGGATTTCAGATTGCGGCTAACTTCCACAGCATGAAAAGCGACATCGTGCGCTGGATCGTCGGACTCACCTGTCTGGCCATTCTGACCTATGCAGCCTACTTGATCTTCGCGCCCTTTCTGTCAGCGATCGCCTGGGCCCTGATCCTGACCATCATGCTGGCCCCCGTGCAGCGCCGGTTGGGTCGCTGGATCCGCTGGCCGAGCGCTCGCGCGGCCGTGACCTCCCTGCTGGCAATCCTTCTCGTGGTGGGTCCGCTGGCGGGCCTGGCCACAGTGCTCGTCCGCGAGCTCATCGATGGCCTGCAGTACATCCAAGCGCACGCCGGGGACATCCGCGATCTGGACCCGTCGAACTGGATGGCGGTGGCCGCCGTCAGCGGCTGGCTGGAGAGCTGGTTCGGTGAGCCGCGTTATCAGGACCTGCTTCAGACCCAGGACCTGGGATCCAGGGTTGTATCCGCAGCCCAGGCACTGTCCCAGTGGCTGCTGAACCAGAGCTCGGCAATCGTCGGCAACGTAGCGCGCTTCTCCTTCACTGCGGTCGTGACCTGGCTGTGCCTTTTCTACTTCCTCCGAGATGGAGACCGTGGTCTCAAGGCTGCGACCGAGCTTCTCCCCTATCCCGACGATCTCAAGCACGAGATGCTCGAGCGGCTCAACGGGGTTGTTGTCAGCAGCGTATACGGAGGGCTGATCGTGGCCCTGGTTCAGGGCGCCCTCGGTGCCCTGGCCTTTGCTGTACTCGGCATTCCATCTCCCGTGATGTGGGGAACGGTAATGGCCGTGCTGTCGTTTCTTCCGGTTGTGGGAGCGAGCCTGGTGTGGGCCCCGACGGCGGTTGTCCTGGCGATCCAAGGGCGAGTGGGCGCTGCTATCGGTTTAGCCATATGGGGCGCCCTCGCTGTCGGACTGGTCGACAATCTCCTGCGGCCGATGCTGATTTCGGGGCGAACGCAGATGCATCCGCTACTGACCTTCCTGGCCGTGCTCGGTGGAATCCAAGCGTTCGGCCTGCTCGGGCTCTTCTTGGGTCCCGTGCTCGTTGCATTGGTCACCGGCGTGCTCGACGTCTACCGGGCCACGGTGCGCGGTGAGCTGGGGGGTGCCGGCAAGGCGGTCGCGGCCCAGGGAGGCGCGGTCGAAGAGGCAGAGTCAGCTGCCGGATAGCCCGGACGGAAGGGGAGCGCCCTATTATGAAAATCCTCTACGCCGCGCCAGGGATTCCGATACCGGGCACCCACGGGGGCAGCGTACACGCGCTGGAGCTCTGCCGTGCGCTGGCGCGCCGAGGCCATGAGATCCACCTGGCGGCCCTGCCCGGCGTGCTTCCGGACGATGCGGAGGAGCGCAAGCTCGACGGTGTGATCCTGCACCCGCTACGCCGGATTCTGCCGGCGCGGCTGCTCGAGTGGACCGCCTCGCGCGCGCTCGAGAGGTTGGCCCGGGAGATCTCGCCGGATGTTCTCGTAGAGCGCTTCTACACGTTCGGTGGTGGTGGGCTGAGGGCTGCGCATCGACTCGGCGTTCCTGCCGCCCTGGAGGTCAACTCGCCGGCCCGCGCCTATCCCGGCTCGTTGCGCGATCAACTCGACCGCCTCACCTTGATTCGTCCGGTCGACCGCTGGCGAAAGCGCCAGCTTGCCTGGGCCGACGCCATCTACGGGACCTCGTCACGGCTGCTGCCGGAGGAGCTGCAGGAGTCGTCTCGGGTCATCGTCAACGGGGTGGACATCCAGCGCTTCCAACCGGGACCGGCCGTCGAGACGACAGGTCCGCTCCGCTGTGTCTATGTCAGCAGCTTTCGTTCCTGGCACGGAGCGGAGGATCTGGTTGAGGCGGTGCGCCTCTGCTGCCGACGCGACGCCAGGGTGCTGGTCACCTGCCTGGGACGTGGGCCACGTTGGGATGCCGCGCGCGAGGCTGCGAGCGCGGCGGGCCTCGAGAAATCCATCCGTTTTGTCGGAGAGGTTGCACATGCTGACGTTCCCTCCTACCTTGCCGAGGCCAATGTCGGCCTGGCGCCGTTCTCCCCATCGGAATTCAGCGCCCTGGAGTTAGGCTGGTTCTGGTCGCCGATCAAGATCTTCGAATATCTGGCCGCGGGACTGCCGGTGGTAACCGCCGATCTCGTGGAGCTTCGTGAGCTATTGCCGGGGCAAGTAGGATCCTTCTATCGGGCGGGAGAGCCGAGCGGGCTCGCCGACGCGCTGGCGGAGCTGGAGCAAGATCGAGATGCCGTGCGGCGCATGAGTCTCGCCGCTCGACAGCTCGCGGAGAGTCGTTACACTTGGGATCATCAAGCCGCCGACGTCGAGGCGGTGCTGCACGACGCCATCGAGCGCGTCGCGAACCGATAGGACCCTCGAGGAGAAGACAGTCAATGAGATCAACGCATAGCCCACGTTTCACGACGCGCATGAAGTGCACACTGCCGGCGATCGCGATCTTGACAGCAGGCCTGCTGCTGTCCGCCCCCGTTCTCATGGGGGCGCCACTCCCCCGGACGGCCTCGTCACCGCAAGAGCTGGAAGGAACCAGGCTGCAGCTCAAGGTCGATCAGGAGGCTCGTGGCGTTCGCGACATGGGGCTTTGGGTCGGCCCCCTGCGCTTGCGGATGGATCAACCGTCGAGCGACATGTCGCTGATCTGGACGGGTGGAGAAGGCGGCGGCATGAGTATGGTCATGCACGCGCAGAAGATCTACATGGGGTACAGCATCGAGGATCTGGAGAAGATGGTGGGACAAACTCGAGCGCGCGGCTCTGATCAGGCTGGGCCGGGCGAAAGCCTGGCGGACAAGTGGGAGACTCCGCCGCGCTTCGTCGCCACGGGAAACACCAAGGCTGTCGGAGCCTGGAGCGCGGACGAGTATCGTCTGGAGGGACCCGAGGACACGCCCGACGCGGTCTTCTGGTTCACCACCGACACCGGTGCGGAGTTGCTTCCGGTTCTCGAGCAACTCGTATCCGCAATCGACGCTCTCAATACTCCGGCCTTGCAGAGCATCAGTGGCGGTATGCCCGACGGCGGCCTGGTTGGTGCGATGAACGAGCGTTGGGACGAGATGGACGTCCCGCCGGGCTTTCCCGTCGAGATCATCACGAGTGAAGGTGGCACCACCACAACGATCACAGTTGTCGACATCGAGCAGGGTGCTCTTGATGCCACCGAGTTCGAGCCGCCGGCAGGCTATCAGAAGATGCAGATTCCCATCCGCTGACAGGCGCACGCGCAACTCTTTGTGAATTTCTTGCCACCGGTTGGCGAATGTTGTTGACACGATTCGGCCGGGTGCCTAAGTTGGTGGTGGCCCAGGTGAGTTCCGCAAAGAGGCGAAGATGTCGGAGGCCCGCGGGGGAACAAGAGACTTCGCGGGAGGCAATTGCGGAAATTGTCCTGGGCCACTTTTTCGCCTGCTTTGGCTGAATTCGGCTCGCGCTTTCGCCAAGTAAC
>CALAKE010000219.1 GCA_937922775.1 uncultured bacterium
GCCCCTCGGCCACGAGGTATTCCGATGAGGTCTCACTGCTCGAGTACTACCGGGAGGTGACGAACCGGCTTACCGCCGTGCCCGGGGTGAGCTCAGTCGGGGCTATCCACCTGTTGCCGATGACCTATCAGAACTGGGGCCTTCTGTACGAGGCCGAAGACAACATCGTTCCGGCAGAGACTCAACTTCCTCGAGCCAACTTTCGTATCGTCACGCCCGGCTATTTTCAGACCATGGGAATACCGATCGTTCGAGGACGCGACTTCAACGCCGACGATGTGCTTCTCAACCCTGAACCCTACGGGGCCGACGAGGCTGCAGAAGCAATCGTCATCAACCAGGCGATGGCCCGTCTGCTGTGGCCGGATGAAGACCCGATAGGGAAGGAGATCTGCATCGGTTGCCGCTTCAGCGAGAACCCGCCTGGAACCCCGGTGGTTGGAGTCGTCCAGGACATCCACCAGCACGCGCTCGACGTGGAGCCCATGCCCGAGATGTACGTTCCCTTCGCGCAAGTGACTGTTCAGAGGATGTACTTGATGATTCGAACAGAGGGAGCAGAGATTGCTGCGGTGGCCGCGCTGAAAGACGCGATCTGGTCGGTAGA
This sequence comes from uncultured bacterium, assembly GCA_937922775.1. Taxonomy (GTDB): domain Bacteria; phylum Acidobacteriota; class UBA890; order UBA890; family UBA890; genus CALAKE01. Next base: position 608 of record CALAKE010000219.1, read on the forward strand.
CTCCGACATTCCGATTCCGTCGGCACGACCCATGAGCGAGGTGATCAGCCGCTCATACTCCGACCCGCGCTTCTATACGGTGCTGCTCAGTGCCTTTGCATTCATCGCACTGATCCTGGGAGCCGTTGGCGTCTATGGTGTGATTTCCTACGTAGTCAGCCAACGTACCCATGAGATCGGAGTGCGCATGGCGCTCGGCGCCGACCGGCCGACCGTGCGACGCGCGGTCCTGACGAGTGGCCTGTGGCCTGTCCTACTCGGAGTTGGCCTCGGGTTGCTCGGCGCCTTCGCGGCCACCCGAGTGTTGTCGAGCCTGCTCTTCGAGGTCACGGCCACGGACCCGCTGACCTACGCCGGTGTTGCAGGTTTCCTCACGGTGGTGGCGGTGGCCGCCTGCTACTTGCCGGCGCGTCGCGCTAGCCGGGTTGATCCGATGACGGCATTGCGACTGGAGTAGTTGGCGCCTGAGAGCTTGGACTATCGGCTACTGCAGCGAGTAGCCAGCTACTGCTGCTCTTGCTCCTGCTTCCACTCCTCGAGCTGCCCCACGTAGCGTTCGAGCTCGCCGTAGAGCAAGCCACCGGCGGAGATGTTGCGCAGCGAGATCTGCCGGTAGTAGATGACCTCGCTGGTGCTGATGTCGTAGAGCCTCAAATAGCCCTCCATACTGCGCGGCTGCCTCTCGCCAATCTCGTCGACCGAGATGCCGAGTACGTACTGCGCGAGACCGGGCTCCGGCACCAAGCCGAAATGCGGTGAGCGTGATATCGCATTGCGCATGTGGAGCTGGATCGCCCCGATGTCGGCGGCGCTCTCTTGGAGCAGTTGGCGGACCCGCTCTTGATCCTGCTGGTCGGGGAGCTCGGCTTGGGCCAGCACTTCATCCGCCGAGATATCGGCCACGAAGACCTTCCATGCGGCAATGCGCGCGTCGATATCCACAGGGACCTCCGACCTCTCGTTGAGCTGGGCGAATATGCTGCTCATGTCGGCGCCAGCCAGATAGGCCCGAATCGCCTGATCCCAGGCGGTCTCGAATTTCCCGACTTGGACCGCAGCAACTGATGCGAGCTGGTGGCCATGGGCGAAGCCGGGGTTGAGCTCGCAGCCGCGCAGAAAGGCGTCGAGGCCTTCCTGCATGTTTCCCGACATCGCCAACGCCCGGCCTCGCTGATAGTAGATCTCCCAATAATCAGGGTCTTCCTCGGCCGCTCGTTCGAGCACCTGCAGCGCCTGCTCGAACTCTTGTTCACCGATCAGCCGGGCGGCGTTACGGGTGAGCTCCTCGGTGCTCTGGGGTGAGAGGGCGGTCGAAGCCAGAGTTCCGGTCGCGAAAAATACAACCAGAGCGAGACCAACAAAAACTGCTCCAGGGACTGACGTCGACGGGCGCATGAACCTCTCCTGAGTCCGGGCGGGGAGCAGCGACGTAACTGGATTCTATGGCTACTATCGCACCTGGCGTGGCGTGGCACCATGTTGGCTAGAGGCCGGCGTCCTCCTTCTCGTAGCGCACGGCGCCGGCCGTCAACGTCATCAGCACACGATCACGCATGCCGAAAAGCAGCTCGGGATTCTCCTCGAGGTCGCGGATGTTCGGCAGGTCGAGAATCACCAGGTCGGCCACTTTGCCCACCTCCAGGCTGCCCTTGAAGTCCTCCTCGTACGTCAGCCAGGCGCCGTTGATCGTATAGGTGCGCAGGGTGTCCTCGATACCGAGCGTCTCATCGGGACCGTAGGCTTGGCCGTCGGATTGGCTCTTGCGGGTGAGCAGGGCGTACATGCCGATCCAAGGGTCGTGCGAAGTCACCGGGTAATCGGAGCCCGAAGTCAGCACCACCCCGGCATCGACGTAGGAGCGGAACGGCTGCGTCCGAGCCATCCGCTCGGCGCCCAGGTTGGTGCTGAACGCTGCCCCTTCCTGCCATTGGAAGACCGGGTTGCATGAGGCGATGATGCCGTACTCGGCCATCTGCTCGAGGACGCGCGTCTCTTCCTCGAGCGGCAGGTAGGCGTGAATCAGGCTCCAACGCAGGTCGGCCTCGAGCCGTTCGGCGCGCACCTCGTCCATCAGCTTCATGTACAGATCCACCGCCTGCCGCATCGCCACGTCGCCGCAAGTATGCGTGTGCAGGTCCCAGCCGTACTCGAGGGCGACACGGTATTGGGCTTCTCGGGCCGCCGTATCCGCCAAGACGGGGTAGCCGAGGTTCTCTTCGCCCTCGAACTCCTCCCAGAGCTCGAACGAATCCGACACCCAGGCGCTGCGCGTGCCCGCACCGCCGTCCGAGTACCACTTCGTGCCGCGCCACTTCAGATACGGGCCGCCGAGGTTGTTGATCTTGATGGCATCCAGGTGGCCACGAATCTGGTCGGTGGTGTGGTCGGAGAAGATACCCTCGTGCACCGATGAGATCCTCATGCCGCCGAGCAGATCGCGGTTGAGCGCCTCCTGGTAGACGCGCATGTTGTAGCCCATGCCCGAGGCTGGATCGACGATGCTGGTGACCCCGAGCCGCAGCATTTCCTGAGCTCCCAGCCGAACGCTGTCGACGTCGCGCTCGAACCGGTCACCCGCGCCGGCTCGGATCATGGGCTGCACGGTCACCAGCCGCGAGCCGCGCACGCCGAGGAAGGCGCCGGTGGGGATCAGGTAGTCGTCGGTTTCGCCATCGATGGTGAGGCTGCGCCAGGCGCGGAAGATCTTGTCCTCGAAGGTGAAGTCTTCGGGGTCCTCGAGCCACCAGTCGGGCCATGTGGACGGATCCTCATCGACAATTCCCATCTGCTCGAACCCTGCCGTGCTGATCGCCACGCCGCGGTACACACGGTTCAGCCACACCGGGTTGTCGGGGGCGACCTCGTCGAGCTGCCAGCGGGTCACCATCTCGGGGTACTTGTACTGATCCCAGCGGTTGCCGATGAGCCACTCGCCGGCCTCGGGGTCGAGGCGCTCCTTAAGCTCCGAGATGGCGGCGACGATCTCCTCGGCCGTCATCGCGAACGTGAGCTCGGCCTCGTATGTGACATCACGTCCCAAGCCGAGGAAGTGGATGTGCGAGTCCTGCAGACCGGGGATGACCGTCCTGCCCGCCAGGTCGATCGTGCGGGTGTCCGGGCCAGCGAGATCGGCCACCTCGGCTGCGCTGCCCACGAAGACAATTTGCCCGTCCTTGATGGCGAGAGCCTCGGCGATGCTGAAGGCATCGTCGACGGTGACGATCTGGCCGCCGGTGAGAATCGTATCGGCGGATGCGGCGCCTGGCAGTGAACGCGAGCCGCAGGCGAGTCCGAGGAAAAGGAGCGTCAGCACAGACCACACGACATGGAACCTGGATCTTCCGAAGAACATTGAACACCTCGCCTAGGCGTTGAGCACTTCGCTTCTTTCTCGGGTGGTACCGCTACGGGGACAAGTGTCGCTAAAACGTCGATCTCATTCCGGCCCTATCAAATCAGCTATCCGAGACAGGCCACAAGCCGACCGGCCAGGGACCTCCTCGGCAAGCGGTGATTCCTACAGACATCAGGCGATGTGACCTTCGGTGGATCGTCAGCTATGTTCTCTGCATCCGCGATGAGAGGATGACCCTGGAGGAGCCGGCCGATGAGGACGTCGAAAGCGAATGCGGGGTTGCACCAGGGCCAGCCGGTACGGACGACCGGTGTCGCGGTCGGTGAAGCCGACGCGGCCATGATACTGGTGCACGGCCGATATGCCGGCGCGGAGGATATTCTCGGGCTAGTACCGGAGCTGCGCCTGCCACAGCTGCACTTCCTTGCCCCACAGGCGGCGCAGAGCATCTGGTACCCGAACACCTTCCTGGGCCCCAACGAGGACAACGAGCCATTCCTGTCCTCGGCGCTCCAGGTTTTGGCCGATATTCTTGATGAGCTCGATACGCGGGGGATACCCGCCGAGCACACCTTTCTGCTCGGCTTTTCGCAGGGTGGTTGCTTGGTGAGCGAGTTTGCTGCCCGCAACGCGCGGCGATACGGCGGGGTGTTCTGTCTGACCGGCGGCCTTATCGGCCCGCCGGGAATGCCGCGCCAGTACGAGGGATCATTCAGCGGCACTTCGATATTGCTCGGATCCTCCGATCCCGATCCGTACATACCGTGGTGGCGGGTCGAAGAGACGGCTGAGGTGCTCCGCGCAATGGACGCCGATGTCGACCTACGCCGGTACCCGGGCATGGGCCATACGATCAATGCCGAGGAGATCGAGATTGTCCGTGCGGTCGTTCTCGGCGCACTGAAGACAGACGGAGAGGGCACCTCTGATCGACCGGTATCGCGGTAGCCCGCGCGAGCGTCGTGCCCTCGCTGGCCGAAAGACAGGAGCGAACGATGAGAAAACGGCTTACCAGGGTGGCGCTGGCCTATCTTCCCCTCTTCGTTCTCATGGCGGGAGCCGTGGCGGCGGGGCAGTCGACGATCTTCCAATTCACCCTGGAGGATTTCGATGTCGAGGGAGATCTCGGCACCTTCGAGGCGGCGCTCGACCTGGTGACGTACGACTCTGGAGTGCAAAGGCTACGCTTGCAGTTGACCGCGCCTTCCCCTGCTACTCCACCCGAGCTCGTGGTGCGCTGGACAATCCCCTCGGTCGATATCGACGGCTACTGGAACCCCAACATCGCCATCGACAAGGTTGGCTTCTGGCGCAACCGTGTCGAGTCACGCTCCACCAACCAGGCTCCGGTCATCACGCTGCTCAACGGCGCCGACCGCAACCGGCTGACCTTCGCAGTCTCCGACGCGCTGCGCCCGACCGAATCGCGCTGCTACCTGCGGGAAGAGGACGCCCTCTTCCACTGTTCTGTGCGGTTTTTCGCTGAACGGGCGCCGGCCACGGATCGATATATCGTGGCCCTGTGGCTGGACGGCCGCGACGTCGCCTACCCTGAAGCCATCGCCGATGTCGCCGATTGGTGGGCGGCGCATGAAGGGTACGAGCCTTCGCCTGTTCCCGATGCGGCGCGCTGGCCGATGTACTCGACCTGGTACAGCTTCCACCAGAACCTCGACCCCGATGAGGTGATCGCCGAGCTCGAGATCGCCAAACAGCTCGGCTACGAGGCGGTGATCGTCGACGACGGCTGGCAGACGCTCGATTCCAGCCGTGGCTACGCCTACACGGGCGACTGGGAGCCGGAGCGCATCCCCGACATGCGCGGCTTCGTCGACCGCGTACACGATCTCGACATGGACTTCCTCCTCTGGTACTCGCTGCCCTTCATGGGAGAGAACGCCAAGGGCTTCGAGGCGTTCCAGGGCAAGTACCTGTGGTACTGGGAAGGGCAGGGGGCCTGGGTGCTCGACCCGCGTTACCCCGAGGTGCGCGAGCTCATCATCTCGACCTATGAGAAAGCTCTCCTCGACTGGGACCTCGACGGTTTCAAGATCGACTTCATCGACCGATTCACTCCTGACGAAGAGACCGTGCTCACCGCCGAGGACGGTCGTGACTTCGCCTCGGTCGACGCCGCCGTCGACCGCCTGATGACCGATGTGATGGAGCGCCTGCGCGCCATCAATCCCGACATCATGATCGAGTTCCGGCAGCGGTACATCGGCCCGCTGATGCGCAAATACGGCAACATGTTCCGCGCCGTCGATTGCCCCAACAACGCCGTCGCCAACCGCGTCGAGACGATGGATTTGCGATTGCTCTCCGGCGACACGGCGGTCCACTCCGACATGTTCATGTGGCACCCCAACGACACGGTTGAGCACGCCGCGCTGCAGATCCTCAACGTGCTGTTTTCCGTGCCGCAGATTTCCGTTCGCCTGACCGAGATTCCCGACGAGCACCTCGAAATGGTCCGCTTCTGGACCGAGTACTGGCGCGACAACCGCGAGGTGTTACTCGATGGAGCGCTACAGCCATCCCGACCGGCCGCCCTCTACCCGATGATCCACGCGAGCAACGAGGAGAAGACGATCGTCGGGCTGTATGAAGAGATGGTGGTGCCGATCGGCAGCGCTGCAATGGGCGGCCGAAGAGTCGGCGGCTCGGCAGCCGGTGGTGCCGCCACAGGCGTCATCGATGTCGTCAACGCAAAACCCGGAATGACCGTCGTGCTCCAAATCGACAACGACCTTGGCTCACGGCAGGTCTCGACCTACGACGTCACCGGCAACCTGATCGACCAGTCGACGCGGCGCCTCACGTCCGGCGTTCACAATTTCAGCGTCCCAACATCGGGTTTGCTGCGCATCGAACAGCGCTAGAGCTCACCCAGCCCGCGATTCTCATCACGCTATTGCGGCGGGAGGTGGCTCGAGCTAGTTACCGCCGCCCCACATGTACTGGTAGGCGACGCCGATGCTGTCGAAGTCGGCCCCCACCTTGGATCGCACTCCGGTGGTGAAGGTGACGCTGAGTCCGTGCGAGGGTGTGAGCGCATGGGCGAGAGTTCTGCCGAACCGGGTGGTCGATTGCAGTGTGTTGCGGATCACGCCGTTCACGCGAGTCGTGCCGCCCCGTCCGTAGGCCGCACCCACACCGAGCCAGGTTCCCGGTCGAAAGCTGTAGATCGCGTGACCCTGCAGCGTGTAGAGAGGTTCCTGCGAGAGCGTGAACCCGTCGAAGAAGTCGTCGTTCTCGGTGAACAGAAGTGCCGACGCCGATCCCTCGAAGGTCCATCTCCCGACAGCCTGTGAAATGCCGACCTGCGGTCGGAAGACCCAGCGGTTCGAGCCCAGGTTGAGGAGCCTGTCCGCTTCGTATCGGCCCGTGGGAGCGACGACCTGGACGATGGCGCCGAGAATCGTCCCCTGCGAAGCTTCCCTCCCAGTCGGCGCCTGAGAAAGGCAGCATCACCCTGACCTTCGACGAGAGCCCGAAAAGGAGGGGCACGTCAAGGGACGCGCCCCTCCCCATGCACTACGTTCAATGTACGTCGTGGCTAGCCACCGTCGGTCAGCCGGAAGATCACCCGGTCGATCTCGCCGGTGTACGGGAAGTGGTTGGTCACTCGGTACTTGGCGCTTACCGGGGTGCCCGCATCGACGCCGACGTCAAAGGTCTCCGACAGCGAGAACGTCGAGATGTGCATCTCGGGCATTGCTACTTCGTCGACCTTCTCCCCATTGATGAATAGCTCGCCCACACCACCGGGAATGCCCGGCGTAGTGCCGCCGTCCTCGATGA
>CALAKE010000220.1 GCA_937922775.1 uncultured bacterium
TGGCCGGAAAATCATGGGGAGATGCGGTCGAGCTTGTCGTGCGCAGAGAGGGCGACGAAATTGAGCTCGTCGCACACCTTCGTCGCCGACTCGAGTAGCCCACTTTCGATAGGGGCTGCTGGCCGCCAGATCGTCGCAGGATTGCCTCAGGCACGCATCGGCTGGATCTTCATGTAGGAGAGAGTGCGCCACAGCCATTCGAACGGCCCGAACTTGAAGCGGCGCAGCCAGAAGATCGAGAAGGGAATCAGAATCGCCCACACCCCGAAGACGACAAAGATCTGCGCAACGCGGCTGAGCTCACCGAAGAACCCGAAGCCGTGACCGTAGAAGATGGTCGTGCAGATGAACGTCTGCATCAGGTAGTTGGTCAAGGCCATCCTGCCGACCGAGGCAATTGCCTGCCGCGCACGCCGTAGGACGTCGTTCTTGCAGGCGAGCATGATTATGCTGACCCAACCCATGCTCACGAGCAGGCTTCCCCAGTAGTTGTACTGGCCGCCCAGGAAGAAACGCACCATGGCCCAGCCTTCCGCAAAGTTCCGGTGGGCCCCGTAGGCGATTGCGGGAATCCCGATCACGAGGGCCAGGGCGATCCACGTCCAGTAGAAACGATACGATCTGGTCGCGCTGAAGACTCCCATCTTGAAAAAGGCCATGCCGAGCAGCATGAGCCCACTCGCTCTCCAGAACCCCCAGGTCAGCAACGCGCCGGTGTGCAGCCCGAGCGCCGCCGTCACTCGACTTCCCATCTGCTCGATCCAGCTACCTTGGTAGTTGGCTACTTCCGCGGCAACGGCCTCTGGCGGCAATCGCCACATCGTGGTCTCCATCTGCCGAACGCTCTCCTCGGGCCAGAAAGGCATCGTGTACCCGGCCAGGAGGGAAAGCGCGGGGGAGACGGCGAGAACGATCAGCCCGATGATGATCAGCGTTGTGGGGCGTAGCTTGCGGAACCAGTATACGAAAAGGCCGCAGAAGCCATAGATGAACAAGATGTCACCGGCCCAGATCAAATAGGCATGCATGAGGCCGAAGACCAGCAACCAGAACATGCGCCGGTAGTGCAAACCTGTTGCTTTCCTGCCCACGGCTTCGGCCCGTTGCCACATCAAGACAATGCCGGCGCCAAATAGCATAGAGAAGATGGTCATGAACTTCTGATCGGCCAGAACGTGGCTGAGGAACCAGACGAGGTAGTTGGCCCCCTGAAGGTCACCGAACGCGGTGGGGTTGAAGTAGGCGATGCTGATCATTGAGAACGACTGGATGTTCATCACCAGGATGCCGAGAACGGCAAAGCCACGTAGCACGTCGAGGCTGACGATCCGCTCTACGGCGGCTACCGGGCTCAGTTGCTGCTTTGGCGCATCCGGGGGAGCTTCGGAGAAGCCGTGCGATCCATGGGGCTCGTCGGTAGGGGACATTGGCAGAACCTCGGTGTTGCCATCATGGTCCATTTGATGGGTGCAGAGCGGGATGGGATCCGATCATGAGCCTAAATCGACGAAGCCCTGGTGCCCAGGGGTTCGTGATGAACGGTCGATGCCGAGACGGAGCGGTCGTGAGCCCCCGACTAGTGGGTGGTCTTTTCGAAGGCCGCTGACTATCTGATGAGCAGAATTCGCTGGTTCACGGGATAGAGCCACTCGATGCCGCGCTCAGTGACGATGGCGTCGTCCTCGAGCGGAATCCGCACCTTGGCGCCCCCCCATTCCGGCGCTGGCGTATATGCGAACAGCTCGATCGAAAAGATGTTCGTCGGTCGAATCTCGAACTCCAATCGCTTGGGGTTGAACCAGGCGATCGACGGGCCGATGCCGTGCCCCGTGTTGCCCACCGAGTGGCAGCCGATGATCACCTCGGTGCTGTCATCGTCGGTCGTCTGGTTGAAATTGGCCATCATCGTGAAGCCGGCCTCCTCGATCTTCGTGTTCAACACCTCCAGGGTGTCAGCGGCAGTGAGGCCGACTTTGATATTGTCGCGAATCACATCTCTGACCTTCATCCCCTGGTCGAAGGCATGCTGGATGCCTGCGGGAGCAGCGGTCTCTCCCTCCTTCAGGACGTAGGCGATGCGCTTCATGTCGTTGTAGAAGTTCATCAGGCCGACGCCCCAGTCGATCATGATGAGGTCGCCGCGCTGGATGATGCGGTCGTTGGTGACAGCTTCGATGCCCTCAGGGCCCGTGATGTAGATCGAGGGCATGTCGAACGAGGTGTCGAGGCCGCGGACGCGCATTTCCTCCATGATCCACCAGCCGACCTCCTCGAGAGTCGTGACGCCAGGCGTGACGACCTCATTGGAGAGGGCGCGCTCGGCGATATGGCGCGAGAGCTCGGCGGTTTCGCCGAAGGCGATAATTTCGGTGGCCACCCGGCGCGAGCGGAAGTCGGAGATGAGCTTCTCGGCGGAGACCAAACGTGAGGCGTACGGCTCACCCAGTGTCTCGACCAGGTTCAGGTAGCTGGTGTGCGAGAGGCCATCCGCCGCCCCGATGTTCTCTGCCATGTTGACGGCAATCGTGCCGGGGTCGCGCTCGGAGACGAACTCCTTGAGATCGAATTGGCCGGTGACGATATCGTAGGCGCCGTTTTCTGACAGGAAGTAGCCGTCGACTCCGAGCGCGGCCCTCTCGATCCTGTGCTCGCCGCGGTCTGTGAAGATGTAGTACGCGGTACCACCGATGTAGCCGCGGCCGAGGTCCTCGTAAAGGGGATCATGAAGCCCCTCGCGCATCACCGTGATCCACATGTCGACACCGTTCTCGCGCATAACCTCGGGGAGAACGTAGTCGAACTTGTCGCGACGGATTTGTGCCATCATCTCCCAACGTCTGCGTGCCTCCTGAGCCTGGGCACCACCAGGAAGAACAGCAGGTACTCCGAGTGCCAAGGCCAGCATCAAGACGACAGGAAACGCCAAGCGACGATTCTGGGCTCGCGCTGCGGACCCTAGGGGTGTGAGGAATCTCGACAGCATCATGTGGGCACCTCCGGGGGACGATGGTGGAAGGAGCGGCTACACTTGCCTCGATGTTGCGACGCTCGCCCATTGTATCGACCCTTGCGGCTGAGTGTCCTGTTCAAGAAGAGTGCAATGACAGCCCCGGAGAAAAAGACCATGAAGCTGGCGCATACCATGATTCGAGTACGTGACCTGGAGTCCTCGATCGAGTTCTACACTCAGTTCCTCGGTTTGAACGAGCTGCGACGCAAGGATCTCGGCGACGCCATTCTGGTGTTCCTCGCAGACGAGGAGGAGCACCATTTCGTGGAGCTGACGTACAACAAGGACGGACGGGACTACGAGCTCGGCACCCAGTTCGGGCACCTGGCGTTCACGGCGGATGACCTCGATGGCGTGATCGCCGAGGTCGAGCGCCGGGGTTGGCCGTATCGAGGTGCGCGCCCGGAGACTGGCTCACGCTACATCTTCATCAAAGATCCCGACGGCTACGACATCGAGATCCTGCAGGCGAAATAGGGGCTTCGCCGTGGGTGTCTACCCGACAGGAGTCCCCCAGCGGATCGCTCACGTGGCAAGCTCGGCCCTCTAGGCGAACGGGTCGAACGGATTGCCGCGCTCCGGCCTCGGCGCCGTCTGGGCGGCCTGCAGTGAGAGCTTGGCCATTTCCTCGATCCTGTCGAAGTTGCCGCGCTTGATCTCGTCAG
>CALAKE010000221.1 GCA_937922775.1 uncultured bacterium
CATGATCATCGGCACCAACGAGAAGCGTTACGCGTGGATGGACGAGGGATTTGCCAGCTATCTCACGGCCCGAGGAGTGCCTGAGTATTGGCCCGATGGCGACGACCCGGAGGCCGCGGAAGCCAACGCCTACCTGGAGACGGCCCGGGCTGAGGGCGAGGGCGCCATGATGCGCCACGGCGACTACTACGAGCAGGGCTATGGGACGGCCTCGTACGCCAAGCCCTCTACGATGCTGGTGATGCTGCGCAAGTTCCTCGGTGATGAAGTTTTCGAGGGCGCGATGCGCGCCTACTACGACGAGTGGATGTACAAGCATCCGACACCCTGGGATCTGTTCAGCACGATGGAGCGCGCCGCCGGCACCGATCTCGATTGGCTGTGGAGCTCCTGGTACTACGAGACTTGGGTCCTCGACCAGGCGGTGGTCGGGGTCACCGATGGCCCTGACGGACCCGTGATCGGCATCGAAGATCTCGGCTTTGTGCCGATGCCCACTATCGTCCGGATCGAAACCAGCAATGGCGGCACAATCGAGCGAACGGTGCCCGTGTCTCACTGGATCTCCGGAGCAACGAGCTACGAGATCGAGCTGCCGGATTATGTGGGAGAGGTCCAGTCAGTCAGCATAGACCCCGAGATGCTTCTCCCTGACCTCGACCGTACCAACAACGTCTGGCCGCGCAAGGAGGAGACGGAAGGTTAGCCTCGCGGGCCAACACGCGGCATCGGGGAGGGCGAATCTACGACCACGCCAAGGCCCCGGCTTGAGCCGGGGCATCGCCGCTCTTAGGATCTCGATGTGCTGAAAGAACACGGGCTGCGCAAAACGATCGGGTTGGTCGGCGTGCCGCTGGCTGCGCTTCTTCTCCTGCTGCTCGTCGACTTGTCGCCAGGCCATCCCGAGGTCACTCGGATGGCCGCTGTAGCGTTCCTCATGGCCGGCTGGTGGATCACAGAAGCCGTTCCGATCCCCGCTACCGCGCTTCTGCCGGTTGCGCTATTCCCATTGCTCGGCATCCTCGACGGCAAGCAAACGGCTTCCTACTACTTCAACGACACCATCTTCCTCTTCATCGGCGGTTTCATTTTCGCCCTCGCCATGCAGAAGTGGCGGCTGCACCGCCGCATCGCCCTGAGCATCATCTTGGTACTGGGAACCGGGCCGATGCGGTTGATGCTGGGCTTCATGGTCGCGACGTGGTTCCTGTCGATGTGGATCTCCAACACGGCCACGACGATGATGATGATTCCCATGGCGATGGCCATCGTGATCCAATTCCGGGAACATTTCGGCCGAGAGAAGGTGGAGAAGTATGCTGTGGGTCTGCTGCTCGGTATCGCTTACTCCGCATCCATCGGCGGCATTGCGACACTTATCGGGACACCTCCAAATCTGTCGTTTCGGCGCATCTTGACCATCGTCTTCCCCGAGGCGCCGCAGATCTCGTTCGCAACCTGGTTCTTGTTCGCACTGCCCCTCTCAATTGTCTTCCTCTTCACCTGCTGGGGAGTTCTCGGCTTCATGTTTGCCCGCAGCCCCGGCTTCGACGGCCACCAGTCTGATTTCTTCCGCCGTCAGTACCGGAAGCTCGGCAAGGCGAGCCCCGAAGAGAAGAGGATTCTCCTTCTGTTTTCGGTGCTCGTGTTTCTGTGGATGTTCCGACAGGACCTCTTCTTCGTTCCCGGTTGGTCGCGTTTGCTGCCCAATCCCGAGTACGCATACGACGGCACAGTGGCCATCATCATCTCGATCCTGCTGTTTCTGATCCCGTCAAAATCGCGCTGGGGCGAGCACCTGATGGATTGGGAAACGGCCGTAAAGCTCAAGTGGGGAATCGTGCTTCTTTTTGGAGGTGGCTTCGCGCTGGCGGCTGGTTTCGCGAGCTCGGGGCTGTCGGCGTTTCTCGGTGATCGGCTCGTTGCGTTCGGAGATTTGCCACCGGTCGCCCTCGTGGCGACCATCTGCATGATGCTCACCTTCCTCACCGAGCTGACTTCGAATACCGCGACCGCCGAAATGGTCCTGCCCGTTCTCGGCTCACTGGGCGTGGCAATCCAGGCTAATCCCCTGCTACTGATGGTGCCGGCGACGTTGAGTGCTTCCTGCGCCTTCATGCTGCCGGTGGCCACCCCGCCAAACGCCATAGTCTTCGGCACGGGAGAGGTGACCATTCAGGACATGGTGCGCGGCGGCATCATCCTGAACCTCATCGGGGTTGTCCTGATCACCGCAGCGATCTACCTGATCGGGATCCCCGTTCTCGGCATCGATCTGAGCACCATGCCCGCCTGGGCGGTGCACTAGCCGTCTCCTATTCCGACGACCGCGCCTGGGTGCGAACCGCGAGGGCCATGCTCAGTGGAATGGCAACGAATAGGAGTGGAAGGTAGCCCGTACCTGGCAGCCACAGGCCGGGAATCATGAGTGTGGCAAGAAGAACCATCAGCGAGGGCCCCACGGCCACCAGGAGGCCCAGCAGGATCCACCCCATACCCGAGGCCCACAGCTCCCCCCTCGGGGTCTTCGCCAATGAATGGGCTATCGCCGCCAGCGTAAGCGCTCCATAGGCCAATAGCAGCATCATGCCGGGGCCCCCGAAGGTGTGGTAGAGACGGGGGTGGAACACGAGCTCGAGAACAAGGCATCCGACGAACAGCACCCACGGACCGAGTAGCAGCCCCTGGCTGCCTCGTCTCTCTCCAATCCGCT
>CALAKE010000222.1 GCA_937922775.1 uncultured bacterium
CACGTTGCCGCCCTCACGCCAGGCCCGGTTGATGGCCCGGAAGGAGTTGTTCTGCACGGGATCCACGGTCAGCGCCGACCCGCTACCCGTCGTACGACCCGGCAGCGGAATCACGCCGGCGGCGATCGGGTTGGTGTCGAAACCAACGCCGGGAAGGCTGTCGAAGGGGGCAGCGTCCCCATCCTCGTCTTGCCAGGCGGTCGCCTCGCCCATCACGGGCGCCATTGCCGCCAACACCGTGTCGTCGAGCGGCGAGGCCGCTTCCACAACGCGCACTTCCATCTGGTAGGGCAACGTCCAGCCAGCGGCGTCATACGGCTGATCGGGAGGCCCATCCTCGTACTGGCGCAGGTCCGGGTAATCCTGGACCGATAGCAGTACACCCGGGTAGCTGGCATTAGCCCGCGCCATGGGGATCACCCAGGTTCCGGCCGGGTAGCTTTGGCCCTCGAAGGTCACGGCCTCGGTGAGCTGGTGAATCTCGATGTTTTGAAAAGCCAGGCGGCGCAATATCTCCACCGCGGCCACGGGGTCACGCTGTTGCTGCGGAATGAAGTAGGCGTAGGGCGGACCCTCCGTGTACTGCTCGATCACGTCGCGACCGGCTTGGTAACGATTGTAGAGGATGTTCTCCTTGTACTTGGCCGCCACGTCCAGGGTCGCCATCGAGGCGGTGATCATGTATTCCATCGAGTCGCGCAACCGCCACCAGCCGCCCTTCCAGATGCTCGAGTGCAGCGCCCCCTGCCTCAGGTCCTGCTTGTCTTCCGGAAAATCACGGACGGTGTAGAAACGCGGCGATGCGTAGCTGTGCAGGCCGCCCTCGCTGAACATGTTGACGATGTTGTGGAACGAGTGCACTTGGTCGATGTAGCCCGGGTACCAGAAGTCGTAGCCGGTGCCCATGTGTGTGGCGCCGATTTGCCCTCTCTCGTCGAGGGCGACGGCCGCTGCCAGACCAATCAGGCTGTTGGTGCGGTTGATCAGTGGGTGCACGTAGGGCGAGATCGGCTCGGCGTAGGGAGGCAACCAAATGGTGGCCGGGAATGGGGAGGTCATGTGGTGGTTGTACATGACCTGAGGCTCCCAGTGGCGCATGACCCTGGAGATCACCCTCGATTCGAGCATGTTGAGGCCGTAGCCGTCGCGATTATTGTCGTGGCCGACGTACTTCTGGTAGAGGCGCGGCATGCGCGACACCTCGTAGGGTGTGCCCAGGTTCGACTCGTACCACTCCACGACCATGTTCTGGCCATCGGGGTTCATTGAAAACCACAGTACGACGATGACGTTCTCGAGGATCGCCCGGGCGATATCGTCTTCCTTCTCGGTTACCAGGTCGTAGGCGAGCTGAATCGTGTGCTGGCCGTGTGCCGTCTCGGTGGAGTGCAACGCCCCGTCGATCGAAACGATCGCCTTGCCCTCGCGGGCGAGTGCACGAGCCTCCTCCGGGCTCAAGTCCTCCGGGTGAGCCAGGCGCTGCGCTATCTCCCGATAGTGCTCAACGTTTGCCAGATTCTCGGGCATAGAAATCAGCGCGACGTACCAATCGAGTCCCAGCGAGGTGCGCCCAACCTCGCGAAGCTCCACCCGATCGCTGGTCTCGGCGAGAGCCATGAAGTAGGCGAGCGCCTCGTCGTACGAGGCGAGCTCGTAGTCGTCACCAACCCGAACCCCCCGGATCGACTCTGGTGTCGGCGCCTGCGACTGGGGTTGGGGCGACGCTGCGGGAGAAGGGGCTGCGAAGGCAACGACCAAGGCTGACAGCAGAGCAAGCCGAAACAGGGTCCTGAGCACGGGTCTCCTCCTGGGCGCGCTGTGGAAACACTGCGGAAGCATGAGTGAAGCGATTCCGAGCTGATCTGACCATGAAACTCTGGCGAAACTCTAGCAGGCTGCGCGGGCGCTGTAGAGGGTTCGGGAGGTGGTGCTGGCGCGGGCTACGCCTGGAACGGCGAGGAATCGCCACACGCCCCTTCCTCATGTGCAACTACGAGCTGGGGGTATTGATTTCCCTGCGAAATGGGGTATCCTCCGCCGGATACGCAGGAGGAGCTTTTCCATGGAGAATCCAGATCGCGACATCTCGGGACCCATCATTTCCCGCATCGCGAGCTCTTCGATATTTACAAAGGAGCACTGCCGACCCTTGCCGGTCGGCTTCAGGCTCCCCTCCTGCTAGGTCGGTCGACCACTTTTCTTATCCCGCAGCATCCCACCCACCATCTCTATACGTAGGTGTATGCAATGAGCAATTCACACGCACCGGACACCGGGTCCGAACGTGTTTTGGTCTTCGACACCACGCTGCGCGACGGGGAGCAATCCCCCGGTGCCAGCATGAACATCGCCGAGAAGCTCAAGGTGGCCCAGGCCCTCGCGGACCTGAATGTGGACATTATCGAGGCCGGCTTTCCGATTGCTTCTCCGGGTGACTTCGAGGCTGTCCGCGCCGTTGCCGGGCAGATTGAGGGACCGATCATCGCAGGACTCGCGCGCTGCAACCGCGGCGACATCGATCGAGCGTGGGAGGCCGTCCAGCCAGCGACTCGCCCGCGTATTCACGTCTTTCTCGCCACCAGCGCCATCCATCGCGAGCACAAGCTGAAGATGGCCAAGGAGGAGATCGTTCGGCGGACGCGCGAGGGTGTAGCTCAAGCCCGCGAGTACTGTGAGGACGTCGAGTTCTCGCCCGAGGACGCCTCGCGCACCGAGCCGGATTTCCTCACCGAGGTCGTGCAGGCCGCTATCGAAGCCGGCGCCACGACGGTCAACATCCCCGACACGGTGGGGTACGCGGTGCCGTCGCATATGAAGGGCCTGATCGAGCACCTCGTGAGTCACGTCAGTAACATCGACGAGGCGATCATCAGCGTTCATTGCCACAATGACCTCGGACTCGGCGTGGCCAATACCCTGGCCGCCCTCAAGGCCGGGGCGCGTCAGGTCGAGTGCACGATCAACGGAATCGGCGAGCGGGCCGGCAATGCTTCGCTGGAAGAGATCGTGATGGCGATCAGAACGCGCTCCGATTACTACGGCCTTCATACCGACATCGACACGACGGG
>CALAKE010000223.1 GCA_937922775.1 uncultured bacterium
TCCGTTTCGCTGCGGATCACATCGGCAATACCCTCGGGAAGCTCTCCCTCCCAGCCGGGACCAACCAGGAGAAAATTGCCCGCACCGTTTCCGGTCGTGAGGGTCCCCAAATAGGCAAAGTTGTGGCTATATAGATCGATGAGCTGAAAATGGTAGAACCTTTCCGCCTCCATTTCGGGCACGGTCAGCACCAGCGGTTCAGCCCGGAGATCCATCCAGAACATGCAGTAGGGTGTGTCCGCGTTGGGCGTCACCACGGCCTTGTCGTCCGGAGTGAACAGCCGAGCCTCGCAGGCCACCTCGTTGAACGGGCCCTTGTATTCGGGGTTTGAAGTGTCGATCACGTAGTTGTAGAGAGTCTTGTAGTTCATCACCATCGGGAAGCCGTAGACGTAGGCCTCCCTGGCGGTGGCCTGGGCCTCCTCCGGCGCGACCGCGGCCGGACCGGTCGGACCGCACGCTAGAAGCGTGCCGATCATCACTGCGAAGGCAATTGTGAAGAATGTTCTGTGGAGCATCGTTCCCCTCCGTGGCGATTGAGATGTTTTGACTGTGTGTCGTGGACTGAACATCGAAGCCTCCCCGCTACCCTGACAGCACCTGATAGCTCACCAAGACCTGGTCGAAATCGGTGCCGCGCTCGGTGAAGATGCCGGTGGCGAAGCCGCCGTCCCGAAGCACTGCCAGAGCTGTTTCAGTCGCTTGTGGGAGCTGGGTGCTCACCATCACCTGATCGCCTCGCCGATCTCGAAGTGCGAAAGCCGCTTGCCGGTCTCCAAACGGCCTCCTGGTCGCGGAATGGTCGAGGGCTAGAGTGAGCCTAAGGGAGGGAGAGATGCCGATCAACGGGCGGGCGGAACCTGGGCTCAGGATCTCGTCGCCCGGTGGCCGGCGGATGGTCCGCGCGGCCCAATCGACTGACACGACATCGCTCGCCTCCTGAGCGCGTAGGCACGCGAGAAGTGCGATCGGCCTAGGAGGTGGATATGCCGCGCGCGCCGCAGATATTAAGATAGAGGCGGTCGAGGAGATCCGGAGGCACTGTGAGCAGGGCAGACGGGTGAGAGGATTTGTCTCGCCCGCCGGGAGCGAGAATGGCAAGAACGCCGGGTGGTACGAGCGTCACACTAGCGGACTTTCTGCCATTCGACGAACACCACTACAGGGAGATTTGGCGAAAGCAGATTGTCCGCCTCCTGTTCTTCTACGTCGCCCCCCTTGTGGTCGCCATCACGTATTTCACGATTCAGTACAATCAGCTCGCTCTAGACGGCCAACGTCTCCACCTCGAGGCCATAGCCGGCAGCCACGCCAGCACGCTGAATCTCTTCCTCGATGAGCGGATCATCAATCTGGAGAACTTGATCGACGAGCCGGATCTACTCCCTCGCCCTACCTCCGAGCTGCTCGAATCTCACCTGCTCGAGTTAGCTCAGATCAGTGAAGCTTTCGTTGACCTGGGGTTTTTCGATCTCTCGGGTGTGCAAACGGCCTATGCCGGCCCCTACCCCGATCTCGCGGACCGAAACTACAGCTCTGAGGCCTGGTATCAGCGCCTTCGCGACGGCAACCAGAGCTTCACTGTCACGGATATCTACCTCGGCTTCCGGCAGAGGCCTCACTTTACAATCGCGGTCAAGGCCTCTTTTGAAGGCGCGCTCGTCGTGCTCCGCGCCACTCTCGACCCGGAGCGAATCTACGAGTACATGCGCTCGCTGCCCGATGCGCCGGAGGTCCACGTTTCCATCGTCAATGAGCAAGGCGACTACCAGCTCGTCACTCCACGCCTCGGGACCCCGCTGGAGTCATCCTCTTTCGTGCCACCACGCGTGCCGGGCCTGGGGTCGGAGCGGATCGAGATCGACGGCGCCTCCGTCATGTACGCGTACTCCTGGCTGCAGCTCGCGGAGTGGGCGTTGATCGTGCAGCCCGTGGCCAACGGTGCCGGCCTCGGCAGTAGTCCCTCGCCCCTGAGGATCCCGCTCTTCGGAGCACCCTTCGTGATGGTCGTGTTCCTGCTGACTCTCGTGCGGGCACGAAAGCTCGTAGACATGCAGCGCGATGCCGACCGCACCCGCGCCCAGCTCGAGCACGCCTCCAAGCTGGCCTCGGTCGGCGAGTTGGCCGCCGGAATAGCCCACGAGATCAACAACCCCTTGGCCGTAATCAACGAAGAGGCGGGACTGCTGAAGGACCTGATGGATCCGACACTCTCCGAACCCGTCGACTGCAAGACTCTGGTTCCGTACCTGGACTCGATTCAGGAATCGGTCTTCCGCTGCCGCGACGTCACTCACAAGCTGCTGACGTTTGTGCGCCGGTCCGACGTGGAGATGCAGCCGCACGATGTGAATCGGATCATCGACGCCGTCGTCGACGGGCTGCTTGGCCGGGAGTTCGAGCTCTCCGACATTGAGGTTGTGCGCAATTTCGATGAGAGCTTGCCGAAGGTAGTGACGGATCGGAATCAGCTCCAGCAGGTGCTCCTCAACCTTCTGAACAACGCGATCGACTCCCTCCAGGAGAAACCGGGCACAATTTCGATTGTGACGAGTGGCGAGGGCAGATGGGTGCGGATCGCCATCACCGACACGGGCATAGGCATGACCCAGGATCAACTCGGCAGGATCTTCCTGCCCTTCTACACGACCAAGGAGGTGGGGAAGGGTACGGGGCTGGGCCTGTCGGTGAGCTACGGCATCATCAAGGACTTCGGCGGCGAGATCAGCGTCGAGAGCACGTCCAACGTGGGCAGCACCTTCACCGTCAGCCTCCCTGTCGACGTTCGAAAGGGCGGGCGATCTTCGTCTGCCCCGGCGAGCTGAGCATTGAAGAGAAAACACCATCGACACACCGAGTGCGACAGCCATCTCGGCGGGAGCCGCACCCGTGGTGATTTGAATCGACTAATGACGCCCGAACGGGTCGGAGCCGATCATGTCCAAGATCTTGTTGGTGGACGACGACGATAAGTTCCGCAGCTCGCTGGCGCAGCGGCTGAGGTTGCGTGGCTACGACGTCATCGATGTCGACGACGGCGAGAAAGCGCTTCGTATAGCCCGCAACGACCTGGATATCGAGGTCATCGTTCTGGATCTGAAGATGCCAGGCATGGCCGGGGACGAGGCGCTGCGTGAGATCCGCAATTTCCGCCCGGCCGTGCAGGTGATCATGCTCACCGGCTATGGCAGCGTGAAGTCGGTGATGGACACCGCCAAGCTCGACGCCTTCGCCTACCTCAGCAAGCCTTGCGATTTCGATGAGTTCGTGAAGACCATCGAGGAGGCACGCGAAGCCAAGGTGCACGCGATGACGCGGCACGAGGTGCCGACCGTCGTCAGGGGGTCCGCCCGGAAGTGGCTGTGGGGATCACCGAACCACCGCCCCGGAATGGTGATGCTGGGAACGCTGTTTTTCGCCGCCATTGTATTTGGCCCCTCCCCGGCCCGCCTGACGGAGCTGGTCTCACAGCCCAAGACCGGACAGCCCAGCGATGTGAGTCAGGGCTACGCCCATTACTTGGAGATCGAGACCGGCGAGTCTGTTGCCGGCTACTACGGCCATAGGTACAAGCTCACGGACGTGGCCGTAGACCCTTCGGGGGCGAGGGTCCGGCCGGAATTGACCACCGAGCAGGCCATCTTCCGCGCCAAGGTGATGCTGGCGACCCTCGTGGTTGCCGCTGTGTTCTGGGCTACCGGTGCAGTGCCGATTGGCATCACGGCGTTGTTCGTCGGCTGCAGCATGTATTTTTTCGGCGTGCTTCGCCCGGACGACGTCGCGATGGCGTTCGCCAAGGACGCGGTCATCTTCATCTTCGGAGTTCTCGCGATCTCCAAGGCAATCAGCAAGACGGGACTCGACCGTCGCATCGGGATGCTGATGCTCGGCTCGGCGACCTCTCTGACACGCCTTCTCTTCTTCTTCATTCCGATGTTCGCGGTCACATGCTCGTTCGTTTCCGAGCACGCCCTGATCGCGTTCGTGATGCCTCTGTTTATGGTGATCTACACGGTTGCGATCCGCGCCGAGGGCATCAGGCAAGACAAGGCCCTGGCCGTGATGCTGGGGCTCTCGCTCTGCTACGCGGGCAACGCCGGCGGCCCGGGCTCACCCGCGGCGGGCGGGCGCAACGCGGTCATGCTCGGAATCCTCAGCGACTACGACCTTGCCCCCTCGTTCACGGAGTGGGTGATGTATGGCCTGCCGTTCGTCCCGGTGATGGCAATCGTGACCGCCCTCTATTTCTTCGTCGTCCTGCGCAAGAGGATTCTCGTCAAGAACGTCAACCCGGCAGCGATCATCAGGCGGTCGGCGGAGCAGATCGGCCCGATGAACGGCCGGGAGATCCAGACCGCAGTCGTCCTGGTCGCGCTGATCGGAATGTGGGTCACACTCAGCGACCGGTTCGGCATGGGGGGACCGGTGATCCTGTGCATCGTCGTTCTCAACGTGCTCGGAATCTTGCGCTGGAAGGATATCTCCACCATCTCGTGGGACGTCGTGTTCCTGTATGCGAGCGCCGCCGCACTCGGCAAGGGTTTGGCGGTGACGGGCGCAGCTCTCTTCCTGGCGGACGCGTTCGTGAACGCCTTGCCGACGCTATTGCAGACGGGCGCGGGGTTGGCGATCGCCACCAGTGCCTTCACAGGTGTCGTGACGAACTTCATGAGCGACGGCGCTACGGTTTCGGCCATCGGGCCGATCGCCGTACCGATGGCCACGCTGTCTGGAACGCATCCCTGGATGATCGGCCTTGCAGTCGCGTTCGCCTCGTCGTTCGCTCATGTCCTCGTGATCGGTACGCCGAACAACGCGATTGTCTACGGCCTGGCGAAGGATGCCGACACCGGAGAGCAGCTCGTCGGCTTGGGTGATTTCCTCAAGCATGGCACTGCGATTCTTATCCTCTCCCTGCTCGTGCTCTGGGGGTGGGTCATTCTCGGATACTGGCAAATGATTGGTTTTTGAAAGGAAGGCAGCCGATGGTAGACAGGATCAAATTGCTTATCGTTGACGACGAGATCAAGTTCCTCGATTCGATCGCCAAGCGCCTGGAGATGAGAGGTTTCGAGGTAACGAAGGCCTCGCGGGGCGAAGAGGCTCTGGAGGCCGCAAGAACTGGTGGTTTCGACCTGGCTCTCGTCGACCTCAAGATGCCGGGAATGGACGGCACGGAGGTGCTGCGGGTACTAAAGAGCGAGCACAAGTACATCGAGGTCATCATGCTGACCGGGCATGGCTCGATCAACTCAGCTGTCGAATGCACGAAGCTGGGAGCCTTTAGCTACCTGTCGAAGCCATACGAGCTGGATGGCCTTCTGGAGGTGCTCCGTGATGCCTACGAGACCCGGCTCCAGAAGAAATTCGCCACGAACGAGGCGCGGTTGGCGGAAATCAAAAGGGTCTCCGACGAGTTCGACCCGGAAAGACTATTGCAGGACACCCGCGATCAGATGAGGGAAAGGCCTTCCTTCGTCCTCGCCCTGTTTCGAGAGCTGGTCAAGCTGGATGACGACGAGAAGTAACCGAGGAAGCGACCAGGCCTGAGTTCCTCCCCGGGTCGCGGCTCTGCCACCCATGGACCATGTTCGCTCGTTTGAGGAGTTGGAGCTGGGAGAGGACTGGAATGCCGGGGGCAAGGGTCGAACGCTGGCCCGACTCTGTCGAGCGAAGTATCCCGTTCCGGGTGGCTTCGTCATCCTGCCTTCTGGCTTCGTCGATGACGAGATCACCGAGGATAGCTGGGCTGAGGCTCGTCGGCTCCTGACCTTGTTGCGGAAGGGTGACCACAACACGGCGTTCGCGGTGCGCTCTTCAGCCCTTGTCGAGGATTCTCCCTCGGCCTCCTTCGCCGGCGAGTTCGAGACCGTGCTGGGAGTGCGATCCGACTCGGAGATTCGGGGCGCAATCCGAACTGTCAGGCGATCGCGGCGAGGCGAGAGGGTACTGTCGTACACCCGGGCCAAAGGGATCGACTCAGACCTTGAAATGGCCGTCGTGGTTCAGCGTTTGGCCCCCGCGAAAATCTCGGGGGTGCTGTTCTCGGCCGATCCCGTCACCGGCAGCCGCGCCCAGATGGTGGGCAGCTTCGTCCACGGTCTCGGAGATCGTTTGGTCTCAGGAGAGACCACGGGTAAATCGTTCACACTCGGCCGACCGAAAGGCGTGTACCGGGGTCCGGCGGAACTCGAGCGCTTCGCGCGCAGCCTCTACAGACTCGCCGACCGGCTAGAGAGAGAACTCGGTTGTCCACAGGACATCGAGTGGGCGCTCGCCGGGAACAAGCTCCTTCTGCTGCAGGCGCGGCCGATCACGACGTTGATCGGCTACGATCCGGCATCCGGCGAATGGAACGACAGCCTGACGGGCGATTTCCTCTGGTCGAACGTGAATTTCGGTGAGGCCGTCTCCGGCGTGATGACCCCGCTCACTTGGACAGTGATCCGGAACGTGCTCGAAGACTGGATGTACCTTCCGGGACACCACTCCTCGGGAAACATCGGCGGGCGTCCGTACCTGAATCTCAGTATCTTCGCGTCCGTGTTTCACGCTCTGGGCAAGACCACTGCAGATCTCCTCGAGACCATGAAGGGCACCGTCTACACGCCCCTCCCGGACGGAATGGAGATTCCGCTGCTGCCCCTTTCGAGGTGGTCTGTGGTGTCACACATGCCCAGATGGGCGCGCATTCAGATGCGGATGAAGAAGGGGGTCAGGGAGCTGCCGGCCTACCTCGAGAGGAACCCTGAATGGTGCCAACGGGCGAGGGATCTGATCGAAGGGGCAGAGAGCAGGGCCGAGCTGCATTCCCTGTGGCATGAGGAGATCAGGCCCCACATTGTCCGGGGTGTGTGGATCGTTCTGGGCAGCGCCTCTCGCTTTGCCGAGTTCGTGGCCCCGCTACGTGGGGAGCTGGCGGAGCTGCTGGGGCCAGAGGACGCCGACTCGCTCCTCACGAGCCCCGCCGCTGATCGCCCCGACCTATTGGCCAATCTGGGCCCGATGGTTGGAGTCGCCGCGGTGGCGCGAGGCGGGCTGGACTGTGGAGAGTACATGGAACGCTTCGGTCACCGTGGACCGCACGAGTTCGAGCTGTCCGTACCCCGCCCCGCCGAGGATCCGGACTGGCTCGACCAGCGGCTAGCGGAGTTTCGAGGCTGCCCCGTCGATGTCGAATCAATATTGGAGAAACAGCGAGCCGCGCGCGAAGCCGCCTGGAATCGCCTCCAGGAACGCCATCCAGGCAAGGCGAAATCGCTCCGGCGCCGCATCGAAAAGGCCGTGTCGCATTCGCGACTGCGCGAGGCCGCCCGCTCCGAATACGTCCGAGATCGCTGGATCGTGCGCGCGTTCGCTCTCCGGGCCGGCGAGCTGACGGGGCTGGGTGACGGAGTCTACTTCCTGGCCCTCGATGAGCTGATGCAGGTCCTCTCCGGGGATGAGACAGCGGTCTCCAACATCCCCGCCAGGAAGGAAGCGCACGAGAAGTACAGCGCCCTACCGCCATATCCGTCGATCATTCGCGGGCGTTTCGATCCCTTTCTCTGGGCGACCGATCCGGGCCGACGCAGCGATGTCTTCGATTCGCATACCCCTCTTCCTCAGCCGGATTCGG
>CALAKE010000224.1 GCA_937922775.1 uncultured bacterium
CGCCATAGGGTTCTGATTCTCTTTTCGCCGGTCCAGGCGTGCGTTGCGAAGCCGATCGCGGAGTTGGCCTCGGAGCCCCGGTTCGTCTCTCAGGACGTGTGGGGAATCTCCCAGACCTTGCTGCGTCAGAGGTCGAACGAGTGCAAACGACTGACTGCAGCGCGGACACCTCTGCAGATGGTCGAAGGTTACGAACCCACACTCAGGACATTTCAATTGCGCCCACCCCTGACGCAAGCAACAACCCTGATGCTAGCAATCACCGACCTCGTGGGTCAATGCGACGCAGGAAGGCGTGTGCGTCTATTGATCCGCGGCCGCCTCTTTCGCCGCTGCCGGGCCGGCCTCGCCTGGATCAATCCCGTAGGCCTTCATCTTTCGATAAAGGTGACTTCGCTCTATTGAGAGGGCCTGGGCCGTGCGCTTGACGTTGCCCCCATGCTCACGAAGCTTGGTGAGGATGAAGCGCCGCTCGAACAAGTCTCGAGCCTCACGCAACGGCAGATCTGCTTCCGGCGAGCCATCCTCCGTCGGAGCGTCGAAGCCGAAAATGGGCTCCAGGTCTGCCTCAGTGATCTCATCCCCGGAGGCCATGATCATCAGGCGCTCGCAAACATTCTTGAGTTGCCGTACGTTGCCGGGCCAATTGAATGCGGTCAAGCGAGCAGAGGCCTCGGGGGTCAGGCGTTTGGCACCTTCACCGTATTCCTCTGCAGCTTCGCTCAAGAAGTGCTCCGCGAGCAGCGGGATGTCGTCCCGTCGTGCCCGGAGTGACGGTACGTTGAAGGGTATGACATTCACACGGTAGTAGAGGTCTTCGCGGAAACGGTCAGCCTCGATCTCCTCTTGAAGATCCTTGTTGGTCGCGGCAATGACCCTGACGTCGACTTGGATGCTCTCGGTTGAGCCTACCGGCTGAAACGTCTGTTCCTGCAGAACACGAAGGACCTTCGACTGTGTGCGCAGACTCATGTCGCCGATCTCATCGAGGAAGAGCGTGCCTCCGTCCGCAAGCTCGAACTTGCCGCGCTTGTCGGACACAGCGCCTGTGAACGCGCCTTCGACATGTCCGAAAAGCTCACTTTCGATGAGCTCGTCTGGAATCGCGGCGCAGTTGATTTCCACGAATGGGGCGGCGGCGCGCTTGGACAGCATGTGGATGCGCCGAGCCACAAGCTCCTTCCCCGTGCCGTTCTCTCCGTAGATCAATACCCGGCCGTTGGAGGGTGCGGCTCGCTCAATCTGGCGACGCAAGGACTGAATGCTCTCGTTTTCTCCAACCATCTCGAACCGGTCGTGCATCTCAGCGCGCAAGCGACGGTTCTCGTCCTCGAGGCTCTTCTGCTTCAACCCGTTGGCAATGACGAGCAGCACACGGTCCAGCGACAACGGCTTTTCAATGAAGTCGTAGGCGCCCAACTTGGTGGCGCGCACGGCCGTCTCGACGCTGCCGTGACCGGAGATCATCACCACTACAGCATCAGTGCCGTCGGCGCCGACCTGCTCCAGCACCTCGAGGCCATCCATACCCGGCAGCCAAATATCCAACAGCACGAGGTCGAAGGAGCCACGCTTGATTGCGCTGAGAGCCTCCTCACCGGTGGCGACATCCTCAACCGCGTAGCCCTCGTCCTCGAGCACACCCTTCAGCGTTGCGCGCACGTTGCGCTCGTCATCGACGATGAGAATCCGCGGCGCTTCACTCACGAGGCAACTCGATGATGAAGACCGTACCCTGAGGCTGGTTGTCGCTCACCCGCACGTAGCCACGGTGGTCGGCGACGATCTGGTGCACGATGGCAAGCCCCAGGCCCGTACCGTCGCGTTTGCGGGAGAAGTAGGGCAAGAATAGCCGGCTCTTGTCGTCAGGGTGAATTCCTGGACCCGTGTCCGAAACCTCGATGCGAAACATTTCCACCTCTGGGTCGAAGGAGCTCATCACGCGAAGTGTCCCGTGCCCCTCCATGGCCTCGACCGCATTGTCGAACAGATTAGTGAATGCTCGCTTGAGCTGCTCAGGGTCAGCCTTGATGCTGGGCATCATGTCGCCGAACTTGCGCTCGACCTCGATTCCATCGTGCATGCTGGCGCACGATAGCAGACTTGCCTCGAGGATTTCCCGTAACTCAGCCGGAACTGGTTGGGCCGTCGGCATGCGAGCGTAGCGACTGAACTCGCTGACGAGGCTCTTGAGCGTGTCGACCTCCTGCAGAATTGTCCGCGTTCCCTCTTCGATAACGTCGTACTGTCCCTCGGCTCCTACAGCGCGTCGGTACCTTCGCGCGATTCTCTGCGCGGAGAGCTGGATCGGCGTCAACGGATTACGGATTTCATGCGCGATCCGGCGAGCTACCTCGCGCCAGGCCGAGGCCTTCTGTGCCTTGATCAGCTCGGTGAGATCGTCGAGCACGACCACAGTTCCCATGTAGGCCCCGGCGCTATCCCGCAGGCTCGAGCAGTGGGTTGCGATCGTCAAACGATTGCCGTTCGCGTCGACGACGAGTTCCTCCTCGAGCGGCACGCGCCGTGCTTTGGCGCGATCCATCAACTCGCGCAGGCCGGCGAAGTGGGTATCACTGAGCACGCTCCGGTAGGGGCTGCCGATGCACGTTTCAGCATCAATCAGCAGCATCCGCTCAGCGGCGCGGTTGCAGGTTGTGATGTGACCTTCTGCGTTCATGGAGATGACACCGGTAGTGATGTTGGCCAGCACGGCCTCCATATATCGGCGCCGCTCATCGAGCTCCAAGTTGGTGCTTTGCAGGCTGTCGCGGGAATGTTGCAGGCTTTCCTGGCCGGCCCGTAGATCGAGAGTCATTTGGTTGAACGAATCAACCAGCGAGCCGAGCTCGTCCCGAGCCTTCACTCGCACCTGGTAGCCGAGGTTCCCAGACGCCACCTCGCGGGTTCCCTCTGCCAGCTTCTGGATCGGCAGCGCAACGCCTCGGGCGAGGTAGAGACCCGCCCACAGAGCAGAAAAGACGATCAGCAGCGTCATCAGCAGGAAGGTGAGCTGGTAGGCCGTGGAGATCTGCTGCTGTTGGTCCATGTCCTGGGCATATGACCGGTACAGCGCCTCGATATCCGATGCCTCGCTCGCGATCGCAAGCGGCAATCGCCGCACAGTGACCACGAGGCCCTCGACCTCCTCGCCGCCCGGCGAGTAGATAGGGACGCCTGCGCGCACCAGTATGTTGCCGCCCGGCAGCGGGCCCTGGAGGCGAAACGGCTGTCCGTTGAGGGCCAGAGCAATCTGTGCCTCGGGCACGGCCAGGATGTCAGCGATCGGTGGACTCGGGCTCGGCAGCCGCTCCGCCTGGGGATCACCCTCGGCCGCGAGCTCACTGGAAAACGGCCCGACGGGGTCGACGACAGGCTCGATGAGCAGCTCATCCCCAGAGTAGACAGAGATGGCGTCGAGTCTGAGCAAAGCTCGACGCCGCTCGAGGTCTCGGTGCAGGAGTTGCCAGG
>CALAKE010000225.1 GCA_937922775.1 uncultured bacterium
CCTCTCAGCCGATCCCAGATCGCCGCAGGCAAGGTCGTCGGCGCGTCGATCGCAATCGCGGTGCCTCTGCTGGCGGCCGGGCTGACGGGGGCGCTGGTCGTGTCGGTATACGGCCAGGCACAGTGGGGCTGGCAACAGTGGCAGACCCTTCTGCCCTTGGGCCTCGGGGCCTTCCTGTACCTTGCGGGATTCGCCGCGCTCGGCGTCTTGGTCTCCGCGCTCTTCCGGCACTCCAAAGGATCGGCCTTCGGCGCCTTGGCTGCCTGGGTCGCCCTAGTGTTGGTCGTGCCCAACCTGGCGCCTTATGCGGCAGCACAAATCAGACCGCTACCGAGCATCACCGAGCTCCAGCGGCGCATCAGTGCGATGCTCGACACAGAAAGAGACGACCTCATGATGCGCATGTTCGAGGAGCGTCGCGAAGCGCTGCGCTCCTCGGATCCGGCCATAGCGCGCCTGTTGGAGATCCCTGTCGCTGAGCGGGCGGCGGCTGTGGCGGCCGATGCCGGGACGAGAGCTGCCCAGGAGCGCTACTCCGAGGCCATGGATGAAGTATCGAGTGAGGCCAATCGCATCCAGGGAGAACGTGCCGATGCGCTCGAGCAGGACTTCGAGCTTCGCCAGGACGCCCAAGTACGGTTGGCGCAGAGAATCTCGTTGTTGTCGCCGACTTCCGTCTTCGTCTTCCTGGCGACCGACCTGACCGAAACCGGACTGCGCCACAACGAGCGACTCGAGGTACAGGGCGAGCAGTTTGGGGCGATTCTCGGTGATTGGATGAACGCCAAGGGCCGGAGCATGCGCGAGCAGGACCCGACGATGGATGTGGCGAACACACAGACGGATCTTTCTGGCTTGCCCCGTTTCGAGTATGAGTCGGAGCAGACCAGTGGGCGCGTGGTGGCCGTCATGCCCTGGCTCCTGACACTCGCTGCCTACTGCCTCGTCTTCTCCGCGGGGGCGGTTGTGGCGTTTTCTCGCTATGACGTCCGTTGAGGCCAGCGGCAGAGACCGTGCCTACCCGGAACGTGTCGAGGAGCGGGTAACGGTTTACCCGCCACGGCAAGCCCATGGGTGCCGCAGGAGAGACGCCGCTCCAAAGTCGTTGCTGGCGTGGCTGGTTCCAGGATGCCTCTCAGCGGGGTTTCTCCCCCAAGGACGAGGTCGGCCCCGCCGCTCCAAGGCAGTTCCGTCCGTTTCGGCACAGAGCTTGCTTCATATCTGGGCATGCGGCCTTGCCGCACGTTCTCCGGCTGAAGCCGAGCTCGAGAAGGGCGCGGAAAAAAAGAGCAGTGCTAGTCAACTGGTGGAGCCCGAAAGCTGAAAACTCGATATCGATGAAATCGTAAAGGAGGAGCTCGATGCTAGAAGCCAAGGACCTGACGAAGCGGTACGAGGACGGTGTGCTGGCCCTCGACCACCTCAACCTGACCGTGAACGACGGCGAAGTTTTCTGTCTGCTCGGCGCCAATGGTGCCGGCAAGACGACAACGATCAACCTTTTCTTCGACTTCATACCCGCCTCCTCTGGGCAGGCGTTGATCGACGGCATCGACGTTGCCGACAAGCCGCTCGACGCCAAGCGGCGGGCCTCGTACGTGTCGGAAAACGTCATGCTCTACGGCAATTTCACCGCGAGGCAGAACATCGACTTCTTCGCTCGCCTGGGGGGACGCGACGAATGCAGCAAGGAGGACTATTACATGGTGCTGCGCCGCGTCGGCCTACAAGAGAAAGCCTTCGAGCAGCGCGTCAAGACCTTCTCGAAGGGCATGCGCCAGAAGCTCGGTATTGCCATCGCCATCATCAAGGGCGCCCCCAATGTGCTGCTCGACGAGCCGACCTCGGGGCTAGACCCCAAGGCTGGGGCCGACTTCATGGAACTGCTTCGGGAGCTGAGGGGGGAGGAAAAGGCCATCCTCATGTGCACGCATGACATCTTCCGCGCCAAGGCGCACGCCGATCGTGTGGGCATCATGAAGGAGGGAAGGCTGGTTATGGTGCGTACTCGAGAGGAGCTTCAAGGCGAGGACCTGGAGAAGCTCTACCTCGAGTACATGCAAGTGGAGGCGCCGGCAGCATGATTCGCAAGACGGCTGTGGCGCTTCTGATGGCGTTTGCAGCCCTGACCGTCGATTCGCTCGCGCACGCGCAGACGCCCACCATGTACGACCCGCGTGATGCGGAGTATCGCCTGCTCGGTCTCATCCGCGCGAAGGCCGACTATGAGCAGGCACTGTCGGAATTCGATCGGGCCGAGAGCGAGCACGAGGAGGGCCTGATCTCACAGTCCAGGCTCGATGCTGTGCGACAGCGCATGGAGACGACGCGCGTCAATTACCTTCAGCAGAGTCTGGCGGTGATATTCGAGCAGCCGCACGTTCTCATCGATCAAGCGCTCAAGTACCAGGATGCTGATGGCAACAAATATGTGCGGCTGACTGTCCGCAATACGGCCGCCAGTGCTTTCGAGACCGATACCCTGGCCGAGCTCATCGACGTGGAGATCCTCGATCTTCTCGAGCCCGACCGCGTGCGCTCGGTCTTCATAAGTCTCAAGTCCCAGCCGGGGCAGGGGGGGGCGATCATCTCGAGTCCCTACGAGATCCGCATCGACGAGCTTGCGTTCAACGAGCCGGAGACGGTCACTTTCAGACTCCTGCAGGATGCCGACGAGGTCACGGTCTCGGTGAGCTACGCAGGCGTGCTCGACGAGAAGACGGTCTACCTGGAGAAAGACGCCACTGCCAACATCGTCAACGTCGAGTCGACGCAGTTCTCCCAGGAAGCCGACCTGGGAGGGCAGGCAACCTTCGACCTGGCCCTCGAGCAGTTTACCGACGAGGCCAACACCTTCCGCTTGGCGGCCGTGGGGTTGCCCCCCGATATCCGTTACGAATTCGGCGACCCGACCTCAGGGGCCCGGCTGACTCAGGTGCGCTTTCCCGTCGGGGTGTCGCAGCGAAGCCTGACACTCACCTTGGAGTTGCCGCAGCGCGCCGGCGGATCACTGCCGCAGTCTGCGCTCGACCGACCACTGCCGTTCTACGCCCTGGTGATGAACGAGGAGGCTGCTGACGCGCTCAACACGCGACTTCAACAAGCGGGCACATTGGAGGCGGATTCACCTGAGCTCGCCTCGATCGTCAGTGGGCTGGATGCCGGGATGGTGCGCCTGGAGTTGATCCCGCGCGGCATCGGACGCGTGGAGATGCGGGCTCCGAATCTCTACCACGAGATCTTTCCCGGAGATGTCGTCAGCATGGAAGTGACGCTGCGGAACATCGGCAGCCGTCGCCTGGATAGCTTGCGATTGCTGACGGAGACGCCGCTCGGATGGCAAGGAAGAGTGGAGCCGGACCTGGTGTCAGCTCTCCCGGTCGACGGCGAAACCGTAGTGCAGCTCACCTTCAATCCTCCCGATGATGTTCCCGTGGGTGACTACCAGATGCGCATCCGCGCCGACTCGGCGGCGGCAGAACGACGTGTTGAAAGCCAGGAGACAACAGTTCGAGTGCATGTTGCGGCGCCGGCAAACTTGTGGCTGACGGGGACGCTCGCCTTGCTGCTCATCTTCCTGGTCGCCGGCATCGTGATTTTCGGTATCAAGCTGACGAGTAGATAGGAATGTCGATTCGCCCTCGCTGTGTCGAGGTTTCCCCACCCGAGAGAGACAGCTAATGATTCGTACGTTGGCCTTCAAGGAGTTGCACGAGATCCTGCTATCGCCGAAATTCGTCGTCATCTTTGCCGTGTCGACGGTGCTGGTGTTGCTGAGCGCGTACACCGGTGTCACGGGCTATGGCGAAGAGGTGCGGGAGTTT
>CALAKE010000226.1 GCA_937922775.1 uncultured bacterium
AGGTATTCAGTCGCTTTCTCTCCACTATGGTCCCGCACTGTTCCCTCGAACGTCACGATCGCGCCCGCAGCGTCACGCCTGACCAACGCCTCGAGGGCTCGAGCCGAGATCGGATCCTCGCTAACTGAAATCAGGTTCGCACTCATTACGAGCTCCTCACCCGCCGCTCACCGGCGGGATAAACGCAATCGTGTCACCCTCTGCCGCCATCTCGTCCCACGCCGCATACTCCTCGTTGATCGCCACTACAAGACTCTCACGCAGACCATCCAGCTCGGGGAAACGGTCGGCCAGGTGCGCGAAACAATCGGCGACGGTAGTGCCTTCGGCAAGCTCGAGTGATATCTGCCGCTGCCCGCATACCTCGCGCAGCCGAGCGAACAGCAACACCTCGACCACCATGACGGCTACCGAGTGCCCCGTCGCAGGGTCAGGCCTCCATCGACCACGAGCACCTGCCCGGTGACGTAGTTGTCCGGCGCCATGAGAAAGGCCACTGCACGTGCCACGTCCTCCGGATAACCGAACCGCGGAATAACGCCATCATCTACGAAACGGTCGTACTTGCCGCTCTGGATGGAAGCCAGCGCCATGCCCGTATCGGTCACACCAGGCGCAACGACGTTGACCCGCACCCCCGAAGAGCCACCGTATTCCTGTGCCAGGATGCGAGCCCCGTGAACGAGGGCGGCCTTGGGTCCGGAATATGCCAGGCTCCCCGGGAAGGGCTCCACCCCCTGCATCGACGAAAGCAAGACCACCGAGCCGGAGATCTGCCGCCCCGACAGCTCCTGCACACAATCTCGTGCAAGGAGGATCGGTCCGCTGTAGTTCACCGCAACTGCTTCCTGAACACGGCTCATGTCGAGGGATTCGGCGGGAATGCGAGCGGGATCACCGACACAGATAACCGCACCGTAGAAGCTGTCCCCGGCTACCTTAGACATCAGCTCTCGCCTGCCCTCATCGGAGGTAATGTCGCCGCTCACGATCTCGACCTTTCGACGATAGCGGGCCTCGAGCGCACCCTTGACGGTCCGCGCCCTCCTCACATCGGAGCTATAGCCGAGAACAACATCGGCACCGGCATCGATCAGGCGGGCCGCCGCCGCAGAACCAAGCCCGCCCGTACCTCCAGCCACCAAGACCAGACGACCAGCCATGCCGTCATCGAATTCATACTCATACGTTGCCTGGCGGGCCTGCCGGTCATCATCCAGGTACTTGCTCGACATCGTGACTCTCCTGAGGCGAGGTGGCACCGCTCCAGGGGGGAGCAGCAGCTTTGACCCTGCCACTATAATGCACAGGGAAACGATCGCCATTCCTCGGGTGCCGACCGAAGTCCACGATCGCGCGATGCGGCTGTACGGGGCGGCCTTTCGAAGAACAACACGAGGCCTGATTCTGGCATGCCACGAGGGGGCAGGAGAAGGGAGTCGTACTTTCGTTGAGGACTCTGCACGAATATCGCTGGCTCTGGCTCGGAGTGGTCGCGGCCGTCGCTGTGCCGTCACTCGGGTTGGGCGCGCGCCTGGCTGCCATCCTGGAAGGATGGGTCCCACTGCCTTGGGGCCGAGTCGGCGTCGGTTTGCTGATCTTCGTGGCGATGGCCGCTGTTCATTTCAGGTCTCACTGGGTCGCCTCCTTGCAGGCGCTCGGGGCTGAGAGGCAACGGACACACGCAGCGGCACAGCTCCTCTCGGAAGTCAGGATGGATGGATCGAACGGCGTTCGGGTCATCAAGGAGAACCTCGACATCGTGGCGGGGGGAAGCCAGAGACCGCAGGAAGCCGAGTTGTACTTGCAGGGAGCGCAAGCGCACGCAGCGAAGCTGGAACAAGTCTTCGAACGGCTCGAAGGCATTCGCCTGCGACTCGACGATCGATCCGATGACTGATTTCATCCCGGTGGTCGCCGCCGTCATCATGGAACAACAACGCATGCTCTTGTGCCAGCGACAAGACGGGCCGCATCTGCCTCTGCTCTGGGAGTTTCCAGGCGGCAAGGTGGATCCCGGCGAAGGGCCCACGGGCGCTCTTGCCCGAGAGCTCAGAGAAGAGCTCGGTGTCCATTCACGCATAGGGCCGCAGATCCATGAGGTCCGACATGCCTATCCGGAGAAGAAGGTCTGGATCCGCTTCTACGCCGCATCGATTGAAGGAATCCCGAAACCCCATGTTCACCGCGAGGTGCGCTGGGTCGCCATCCCTGAGCTGCGATTCTACGAGGTGCCGCCGCCCAACGCGGTGGTTGTGCAACACATCCTCGCAGAGGGCATTGAGAGCCTTCCCTGCGTGGATCCTCCCGCAACAGGGGCGGAAGTCGACAAGGCGCCTGCGCCAAACTGACAAGCCAGAAGTTGCTCGATTTCGAACGCACCGACCTGTTGGCATTCATGCAGGGCTATGCCGGCAACTCGCGCCGCTGGATGGGTCGTCTCGACAAATGGAGGTTGCGGCGTTGGAGCCGGCAACGCATTGCGTCGGTGGCCGACGCTGTCGCCGCCCGGCTGACAGCCTCCGGCGTTCAACCTGGTGATCGTGTCGGTATCCGTGCGAACGACGGCCCGCTGTGGGTGGCTGCGTTCTTCGGCGTCCTGCGCAGTGGAGGGGTTGCCGTCCCGATCGACTCTTCCTATCCGGCTGAGACCACCGGGCATCTCGCCGTAAGTACCCGTCTGCAGGCATGGGTGCATGACAAAGAGCTCCCAGCCTTCCATTCCGACCTGCCGTCGGTCCATGTAGACTGGCGTGACCTACCCACCGCGCCGGGCATGCCTGCGAATCTCCCGCCTCTGCCTCGGGATGATCCCGATCGAGTCGCCGAGGTGGTCCTGACCTCGGGAACCACCAGCGACCCACAATCGGTGTCCATCACACACTCCAACCTGCGAGCCGTGCTCGATGGGTTCCAGTTGGAGACTCAGAAGTATCAGAGGGCGATCCAGCTGGCTCCGACGCTCCACATCGCCGTCGCACTCCCTTTGTCCCACCTGTACGGACAGGTGATGGGGGCGTTTCTGCCCGTGCTTCTCTCGGCCAATGTCTCTTTTCTCGAGACCATGCCAGCGACACATCTGGCCACGGCCCTGCGGGATCACTCGACCTGGGCCCTCGCGACGGTTCCCCACACGCTCGCGAGGCTCGGCGCGCACCTCATGGAATTCGGCTCTCGAGAATGGGGCCCCTCGGGCATGGAGCAACGGCTACGGGATGCTGAAGGACTGCCCTGGTATCGTCGCTGGAAGCTCTTCGATCCAGTCCGGCGCCAGGTGGGCCGGCGTCTCGTCGCGGTCATTTCTGGAGGCGCCCGGCTCGACGCCGCCACCGAGGACCTCTGGCGTCGCCTCGGATACCTCGTGATTCAAGGGTATGGACTCACGGAAGCAGCCCCTCTCGTCTCGCTGAATCATCCGTTCAGGCCCTCAGCCGGGACGGTCGGGAAGCCGCTGCCGGGAGTCGAGGTCAAGCTGGGCGCAACCGGCGAGATCCTGGTCCGGGGCAAGAACGTGGCTTCTCCCGGAGACTCAGACTGTCGCGTCGATGAGGAGGGCTGGCTACACACGGGCGATCTGGGCGAGCTCGATGAATCCAGGAATATTCGCTTCGTCGGGAGGCGATCCGATCGGGTCGTGACGCCGGCGGGCTTGAACATCGATGTCGCCGGTGTTGCCGCTGAGCTTCGCCGGCAATCCGGCGTCAAGGACGCGATGGTGTTGGAAAACCCTGAGGGGCCCGAGGGCACGATCTGTGCCGTCCTCATCATGCAACCAGGGGCGCGCGCACGAGATGCCGTTCAGGCAACCAACGATCACTTGCCCGACGCAGCCCGTCTACGAAGGTGGTTCATCTGGCCTGGTGCCGACCTGCCCCGCACCCTGACCGGAAAGGCCCGCCGGTCCCCGATCATCGAGTGGCTTCAGTGCCAGCAAGCACCGAGTGCCGCCTCGCCTCCAGTCGTGGAGAAGGGCACATCGGCCGCGTCGATCATCAGGGAATGGGTGTCGCAAATGAGCGGAGTGGAGGACCGGGCGGTCGATCTCGACTCTCCCCTGCTGGACCTGCTGGATTCCCTGCAGCGCGTCGAGCTCGCAGCTTTCCTGGAGGAGTCGTTCGAGCTGACCCCTGACCATGATCTGTTCGTCGGCCAACAGACGATCTCTCAGCTCGTCGAGATCCTCAACGAGACAAGCGTCGAATCCGACATCCGCGCAGGCGGTCAAAGAACGGCGCGAGACGTAGGGCACGGGGACGATCGGATCGGCGGCGATCTACCGATCACTGATTCTGGGGACCGGCCCCGGCCTTCTGCTCCACAAGCCGCACTCCCTTCCTCGATCCGTGAAGGGCCCTCAACGGCTGCATGGCGCTACCTGCCGTCGACCCGCGCAGTCCGTTGGTTGTTGCGTGAAGCCCTGGTCCGGCCGAGCCTGGCCTCTGTCCTACGTGTCAGATCCTCAGGTCTCGAGAATCTGGAATCGCTGGATCCTCCGTTCTTGCTCTCGTGCAATCACGTCAGCATCCTCGACCCACTCGTGTTGCTGCAGGTTCTGCCGCGATCCTTGCGTCATCGCATCGCGCCGGCGGCGATGTCGCAGCACTTCATCGATCATCCGAAGGGACGCCGACACTATCGATGGGGAGTGCTCGGTCTCAACCTGTTTCCTCTGGTTCAGGTAGGTGACTGGCGCCCCACGTTGAGAATCGCGGGCGGTCTGGCGGACCGTGGCTACTGTCCGCTCATCTACCCCGAGGGGCAACGCTCCAACAATGGACGACCGCGACAGTTCCGCCTCGGCGTGACAGTCCTGTCCCAGGAGCTCCATCTGCCGATCGTCCCGTGCGCGAGCGCCGGGCTATTTGCCGCGATGCCCGTGGGTAGCAAATGGCCCCGGCGTGAAGGTCTTCGCCGGCCGACCGTTGCTGTCTGCTTTGGAGAACCCATCCCTGCCTTTCGGCGTGACACCGACCGCCAATCGGCGCTGCGAGATCTCGAGGCCAGGGCCAGTGGGTTGTTCCAACAAGCACTCGCCATCGCCGGGCGAGAGTAGTAATGGCACTCCGGTGAAACCGTAGTCCACTGAACGTGTGGATAACCCTGTGTAAAACCAGTCCCGTGCTCGCTACATCTCATGACGGACGCCGCTCCTCGCGATCTGCACTGTCTTCTGTGCAGCGGAAGAGAGAGACGAGGTGTGGTAAAGATACTGCGCACGCCGACCCGTCCATCGAGCTAACGAGATCAGCGATGACTCCTCCCCGTAGTCGGTTCACGCCCACCCTTCTATCCATCTTGATGGTCGTCTCTGCCTGGCACGGCTCGGGGAGAGTCGACGCGAGGCCACAGGGAGCGGGCGCTTCCTCCGCGGGGCTGGAAGATGTTTTCGAGGCTGGTCTCCTCCTCGAGGACCGTAGCGGCGACACCCACCTGGATTTTGTCGCGGCACGCATCGTGCTCCCCGATGACCGCAACCATATCGAGATTTCCGCCGCGGCCGATATCGCAGCCCGCCTGGGATTCGAAACCTCGTCAATGGACCTTCCGCTGGTCGGTGCTCCGACTCCAGGCCTCACCTCGATCGTCATCGGCGCGGGCGCGCTCACGAGACTCCAGCTCGACGCAGAATCCCTCCTCCTCGATGCCGATCCGGGCGCCGGAGTGATTGCGCTGCACGGTGATCCGGGCAGCGAGAATCTCTTCGTGACTTCCGACACCCCATCCGGAACGCGTGCCGCTGCCGCCGTGCTCGCCGGCCGCATGCCGCACATCTGGGACCTGGACGGCCCAACTCTGACGGACCTCCTCGATGCCGTCTCGGCAATCCTTTCTTCGGCAGGTATCGACGTCCTGACCGCAAACGTACCCCGTATCATCGTTGCTGCCGACGGTGCCGCACTACAACGCCTCGAAATCGATGTCACCGTCGCAGCGGGCACCCTCGAGATCGCTGCCCTCGCGTTGGATCAGGCGGCTCGAGAAGAACGGGGGATGGCCGAGGCGGCAGCTCGCGAGGAAGATATCGCCACTCTGGAAGATGAGAAGGACGCCGCTCTCGAAGGAGACGTTGGCACTCCCGCAAACGAGGAGGTCGAGCGGGAAACCCCAGTTGGATTATTGCACTCCGGCCTCCGCAACTTGAAGATCACGCTACGCGCCGCGGACGGCCAGCAACGCATCGTGGAGATCGCCGGCCATGACGAGGAGGATCCCAAGGAGGAAGAGCTTGGCGCG
The DNA here is from genome assembly GCA_937922775.1 of uncultured bacterium. Classification (GTDB taxonomy): domain Bacteria; phylum Acidobacteriota; class UBA890; order UBA890; family UBA890; genus CALAKE01. The sequence continues at coordinate 6,235 of CALAKE010000226.1, forward strand.
GGCCCAGGAGGTCGCCCCGGAGCGGGATCCAAGGACGATCTCGACCTGGCGAATCTGTACGGCAATTCGGGCCTGTTGGGCGACTCCGACAACAACCTGATTCCTGATCGTGTCGACGCGGTGTTGAGCCCGGCGGCCGGAACCTCGTCGCGTCTTGCGGATGTTGCGGCACGCCTCGGGCTCGAGTCCACCGGCGTGACCATCCCCATCGCCATCCCCGCGGAAAACCTCGGGGATCCCGAGGAACAACCGACCCTGGTGCTCGTCGGAAAGGATCATCCGGCCATCGACGAGCTTTCCGATGAGGATGCGCTCCACCTGCCCGATCTCGAACCCGGGCAGGGTCTTTTGCAGATCGTGCCCGAGGCATTCGGTGACGGACGAGCCTTGGTCATCGTCGGTGCTGACTCAGCGGGTGAGGACCGTGCCTTGGAGCAACTCGCAGAGCGTCTCCCCCACATCTGGGAACGAGGCAAGGACCGCACGACTCTGGAGGAAGTCAGTGACGATCTGTGGCTGGCGCTGTCGGGAAGATCTCACATTGGGCAAGCCGCCGCTGCTCTCTACAAGCTCGACGATATCGTGGACAAGCTGGCGGAAGTCGACCTCGAGAGCGTCCGCGTCGGGGTCCACGTCGAAAAGGCGGAACCAAATCTCGTGGACCTCGTTCAGCAGCGACTCGATGGCCGCCTCCGCGCCGATGACCTCGAGGTGGTGGTGGAAAACATCGATGTTCAGGATGCTCGGGTCTTCATCGATGAAGAGATCGAAGTCGCCTCCGAGGTGGACGACTTCTGGCAGCATTTCAGGACCGAGGTGTTACCCGCCGTTGAGCGCAACCACCCAGTACGAGTGTTCGCCGGTCTCAGCGAGCCGCCGGAGGTCAGAGCCGCGATCGAGAGACAGGCCCTATCCGAGCTCGTTGCCGCCGGTGCGAATCCGGATGCCAGCTCTGTCCGCGTCCTTTCCGCCTACAAGCAGGGCTACAGCTGGCTCTACGATCAGGTTCGCCCCGCGCTCGAAGGAGAAGCTGTCGACAGCTTGAGCATCCGCTTCGCTGAAATCGGCGCACCCGAGGCCTGGCCACAGCAGGCCATGTATACGCCGACTCGGTGGCTCCTGGAGGTCTTTCCCATCGACGAGGTGCTGGCGCGTGACCTCGACCTGGACCTCGAGCAGATCACCTTCGAGAAGATGCCACCCGATGCGCCTGCCTATGAGGTCATCGCCAAGGCTGCGGATGGCACCGAGATCCTGCGTCAGACCTTCGAGCCACGCCTGGTGTTGCGACCCTATTTCGACCGCTTCCCCGACTACGAGAAGGCGCGCGTAACCACAGGGTGGATCAGCGCATGGGTTGATGAGGTCGAGGTTTTCGACGCCCGTATCGTGACCGATCTCGAGCGGTTCTGGGATCATTTTCAATCGGACACCCTGATGCGTATGTATGAGCAGGTCATGCTCGCCAGCGACGGGAAGCCGCGGTCGGCGGACGCACCTCATTTTGGCACCCTGCGAGTCGATGTCTCCCTCAGTGAGCCCGACTACAAGCTGGGCATCGACGAGGAACAGGTCGCATCAATGGAGGCCCTGCATGAAGAGATCTACTTTGGGGTCCTCCATTTCTTCGACGTCATGGGTCGTCTCGCCACCGGCTCGCCGCTGAGCTATCCGGGCCGGGTCATTCCCGTGGTGCGACCCAAAGGCGACGGCGCGGCCGGAACGGCGCATATAACGTTCACTGGTTTCGAGTCCAACCGGCCTGCGGTAATCGTGGACTATGTTCCGCGTGATGGCTGGCGGCAACGCGAGCGCCGCGACATCTACCCCCTGGAGCTCGACAAGCCTCGCCCGCTGGCAGCGCGTGTCAGGGCAGGTGTCGACGGCATCGAGCAACTCGACTTTCACGTGAACGTCGATTTCGAGCGCGACCGGCGCGACGAGTTCGTCCGGCGCAGAAGTGCCTCATATGTCGATCGCAATATCTCGTCGGCCGAGCAACTGGTTGGCATCATCGACAACATCTCTGAGTTGCACCAGATGGGCCTCTACGAGGAGGCCCTCGCCTACCACAACCTGGGCACCGTCGAAGTGGCAGCCGATTGGTCCCATGGGGTAGATCCTGAGACGCAACTCGCCACGGCGCTGCCTGCCAATGGCTCACCGTCTCCCTTCCCCACGGTCAGCGCCTTCATTCCCTCCGATTACGAACCTGGCAGTCCCGTGCCCGTGCAGTGGGAGACGCCGATACCCCCCGCTGAGGCGCGCGACATTCTGGCGAAGATGTCGACCTTCCCGCAGGCCACCGTCTACAAGGCAGGCGAAAGCTATTTGGGGCGAAACATCTGGGCCATGGACCTCACGGCGCCCAGACAAGGATCCCACTGGTCACAGGCGAAGGCCACGACGCTGAAGCCCACGGTGATCTACTCCGGGCGACAGCACGCGAACGAGGTCTCAGCTACCAGCCACGTGCTGAAGCTTGCTGAGCTTCTGCTCACGGATCCGCTGTACGAGGACGTTCTCGACAAAGTGAATGTGGTGGTGCACCCGATCACCAACGCCGATGGCGCGCAACTCGCTCACGACCTCGCGCTCATCACTCCCAATCACATGCTCCACGCTGCATATTTGGGATCGCTGGGGGTGGACGTGACACGTGGCGCGGAAGACGAGGACCCGATCTACCCCGAAAGCAAGGTCCGTCCTCGGCTCTGGCGCGAGTGGCTCCCCGACCTGTTCCTCAACCCGCACGGCTATCCGTCGCACGAATGGGTCCAGGTGTTCTCGGAATACGCCGCCTGGGTACGAACACGCGCCACCGAGTCGCGCAACTGGTGGGGAATGCGCGGCTGGTTCATGCCGGGCTTCAGCTACGTTGATGATCCGGAGTTTCCCGACCACAAAGCGGCCGCCTTGGAGATCCGCGACCGGATCACCGATAAAATTAATGGAGATTCTGAAGTTCGCGACCTAAATAACCGTGCCTATGACCGATATCATCGCTACACGTATGCCTGGGATCGTGACAACTTCAAGCTCGACTTCACCAATGACGTCTTGATCTACTCCTCGATCAAGGGCTCGCGGGCGGAAGGTGGTGACACCATGTCGAACCCGCGAGTGACGATCTGGTCGGGCACCACCGAGGCCCCCGACGAGACTGCTTTCGGCGATTGGCTCGAGCTCGTTGCGCGAGCAGGCCTTGAATGGGACAAGGCGCTCCTGGAGTATCTGCTGGAGGGCAACCACGTGATCGAGCGGACGCATGGCGAGCATGAGGCAGCGGTCAGCATCAAGCTCCACCGCCCGCGCCCGCCCAAGCCGGCTGAGGATGATGCCGGCCCCGGAGATGTGGTGATCAGCGAGGTCCATCAACAGTGACAAACAACTCCTATCCGAGCTACCCATCGCACTATCGTCCTCGTACCCCGACGGGCTGGATCGCGCTTGTCTCGTTTCTGGCCTTGATGTGCCTCGCCGAGCCTCCGTTCGTGACCTCGTGGGCCAACCGCGTTGAGCCCTGGATTCTCGGAATGCCGTTCCTCTACGCCTATTTGCTTTTCGTCTATTTGGCATTGATCGGTGTGCTGCTGTGGGCGCAAAAGCGAGGCCTGTAAATGGAACCTTGGGTCGTTGCGACGGGTCTGATCTTCCTATACTTGGCCGTTACCCTCGTTCTCGGCATCGTCGCGAACCGCAGGCTGACGGTCGATCTCGAGGACTTTCTTCTCTACGGTCGCAAGGCCGGATTCGTGGTCCTCTATCTCACAGTCGTGGCCACGTATCACTCGGCCTTTGCCTTTCTGGGCTCCGGCGGGTACTTCTACACGCACGGCATCGGATTCTGGGACGCGGGTACGTGGACGATCATGGTGGGGGCGATCACCTACGTTCTCGGCAGTCGAATCTGGGCTCTCGGCAAGCGCTTCGGCTACATCACGCCCGCCGACCTCTTGGCGGATTTCTACGAGAGTGACGCGGTGCGGGTCGTGGTGGCCATGGTCTCGGTGATCTTCACTATTCTCTACATTCAGGTGCAGGCAAAGGGACTCGGCTACATCCTCGCGGTCGCGTCGGGGGGGCACATTTCTCTCGAGATCGGCACGCTCGTCCTCCTGGCCGTCGCCGCCGCGTATCTGATCGCCGGCGGCATACGTGCGGTCTACTGGACCGATGTCGTCCAGGGGGTATGGATGTATCTGGCGGTGTGGATCGGAGCTCTGGTGATTGCGTATCGCCTCTTCGGGGGACCGCTCAAGCTCTGGCGAGCGGTTGCCGAACAGCGCCCTGACCTGCTCTCCGTTCCCGGCCCCCACGGGTTCTTCACCCCGGGGATCTGGTTCGGCATGATGGTGGCGCTCTCGTTCGGCATCGTGTTCCAGCCGCACATGATGATCCGCTACTACACCGCCGCGTCGGGCCGTACCATCAAATGGCTTGGTGCCACTACACCCATCTACCTGATGACTCTGTACATCCCGGCGGCGCTCGTAGGCCTCGGCGGAGCGCTGGCCCTGCCTGACCTCGAGATTCCCGATCGGGTCTTTCCGGAGTTGCTCTTCTTGCACGCGCCTCCTTGGCTCACCGGTCTCATCCTGGCAGGCGCGACGGCGGCGGCGATGTCCACGCTCGACTCGATTCTTCATTCGAATATGACCGTTCTGACCCGTGACGTCTATCAGCGCTTCCTCGTGCCGAACGCCAGCCAGGCACACTATGTGCGGGTAGGACGCGTCATCGTCATGGGGTTGCTGGGCGTCGGCTATGTTCTCTCGGTATCGACCTTCGAGCTGCTCGTGACTCTGGTCACGCTGTCGGGAGCGGGCGCCCTACAGCTCATGCCCGGCATCATGGGAGTCTGCTTTCCCAGTAAGCGCCTGATGACCAAAGCGGGCATTCTCGCCGGCATCGGCGTTGGGCTCTTCGTGCTCTACTTGACGTTGGTCGTCGCGCCTCACCCGCTGGGGCTGCACGCCAGCGTCTGGTCTCTCCTCGCCAATTATCTGGCTGCAATCGTAGTTTCACGATTCAGCCAACCGCCATCGGCGCAGACCGTGCGCAGGATTCACGGCGAGATCGAGACCTTCGTCTATGGCTCCGGCTCGGCTGAAGCAGGCGAGTCGGTCTAGGGCTAGAATCTGTAGCCGAAGCGGATTCCACGACGGGAGTAGGCCCGTGACGGCGGGGTCGGCTCATCAAGGCGGAAGAACATGGCTCGGCGAATCATCGGTATCGATACGGGAGGGACCTTCACGGATTTCGTCCTGATGGACGGGGGCGAGGTCACGGTCTACAAGGCGCCGTCGACTCCAGACAATCCTGCTCGCGCTGTCGTATCTGGCTTCCGTCACCTGCTCGGGGATGAGCCGGTAGAGGTAGTGCACGGCTCCACAGTCGCCACGAATACCCTGCTCGAACGAAGCGGATCCCGGTCGGCCCTCATCACCACGGCCGGCTTCGAGGATGTGTTGACCATCGGCCGGCAAACCCGGACTTCGATTTACGAGCTCGACGTGGAGAAGGCACCTCCCCTCGTACCTCAAGAGCGTACCTTCGGGATCCGCGAGCGGGTCGGTCCTCATGGCGAGATCCTCGAAGCCCTCGATCCTGAGGAGCTTCCGGGCCTGGTACGAAAGCTCCTCGAGCTCGAAGTCGAATCGGTCGCCGTGTGTCTCCTGCATGCGTATGCGAATCCCTCGCACGAAGGGGCAGTTCGCTCGGCTATCGAGGGTGCCATAGACGCCTTTATCACGACCTCGCACGAGGTCCTGCCAGAGTTCCGCGAGTACGAGAGATGCAGCACGACCGTCGCCAACGCCTATGTGGGTCCGGTGATGGCCAGCTACCTCGCTGATATTGGGGAGCACCTGGACCCTGAGCAGGTAAGAATCATGCAGTCGAACGGCGGCATCGTGCCGTTGGCAGCCGCTCAGAGGAAAGGTGTCCAGACCATCCTCTCCGGCCCTGCCGGGGGTGTCGTCGGTGGTTTCGAGATCGGCAGAACCGCAGGTTTCGACCACGTCATCACCTTCGACATGGGTGGCACGAGCACTGACGTGTCCCTGTCTCCAGGCCAGGTCAGCCGCACGGCGGAATCCTTCATCGGCGAGCTCCCCATACGCCTCCCTGTGATCGACGTGCACACCGTGGGTGCGGGAGGGGGCTCTATCGCCTTCCGGGATCCAGGAGGCTCCTTGCGGGTGGGGCCACGCAGTGCCGGGGCCGTGCCGGGCCCCATCTGCTACGGCAGGGGCGGCGAGGAAGTCACCGTGACCGACGCCAACCTCTACCTCGGGCATCTCTCGAGCCGGCACTTCCTCGATGGGGCACAAGATCTGCTCCTCGAGCCGGTGGAAGAGGCGCTCGAGCGGTTCGCCGCCGAGCTCGGCTTGTCCACCGTTGCCACAGCGGAGGGAATTCTGGCGGTAGCCAACGCAACGATGGAGCGCGCCATCCGCGTCATCTCGATGGAGCGCGGCCACGATCCTCGCGATTTCACTCTGGTCTGTTTCGGCGGCGCCGGCGCCATGCACGCCGCTGACTTGGCGCGCAACCTCGGGATTCCCCGCATTCTCGTACCGCAGGCGGCGGGCATTCTCTCGGCTCTCGGGATGTTGCTGGCCGACTACGTGCGCGACTATTCCCAGACATTGTTGCTGCCTCTACTCGGCCTCGATCCCGCAATACTGGAGGCCGCCTTCGGAGACCTCGAGAAGAAGGCAAATCACGAGTACCTCGAGGAGGGCTTCGCGGCGGAAGGAGTGATTACCGAACGTTCCGTCGACATGCGCTACGTCGGCCAGGGCTTCGAGCTCGATGTGCCCGGCTCCGACAACCTGGCCGAACAGTTTCACCATCGCCACGAGAAACGCTACGGCTACTCCGATCCGGAGCGTCCCGTGGAAATTGTCAACGTGAGAATCCGAGCCGTGGCGCGGACCGAGAAGCCATCATTGCCAGAAGGTGAAACGGTCGGCGAGGATGCCTCACAAGCCGTGCTTGGCGATCACGAGATGGTCTTCTTCAGCAAAAACCTTCCCGCGAAGCTGGTGGCGCGCTCGAAGCTGAGCCCTGGCAATCGATTTGCGGGCCCCGCGCTCGTCGTGGAGTACAGCACTACGACCGTCGTTCCCCCCGACTTCCATTGCCGCGTAGATCGCTGGAACAACTTGATCCTGGAGCCCGTTCGATGACATCCGCGTTCGAAGTCTCCGGCAGCACGCCCTGGGATCCGGTCACCCTCGAGGTCTTCCGCAATCTCTTCTACTCGGTAGCAGAGGAAATGGGCGTCGCGCTGTGCCGAACCTCCTTCTCGCCGAATATCAAGGAGCG
>CALAKE010000227.1 GCA_937922775.1 uncultured bacterium
GATGGTGAAGTGGTTTTCGCCGCCGGTGACGCTGTTGGTCAGCCCGCCCTGGTCGGACGGGTTGCGGAGCTCGGGATCGTTCGTGGTGAGGTCGGGGCTGATGATGCGCCAGGTGTCGCCGCGATCGACCGACTTGAACAGGTGGTTGCCGCCGAAATAAAGCGTTCGTGGGTTGTGCGGCGACAAGATCAGCGGGCTGCTCCAGTTGAAGCGGAACTGCGGCGGCAGCAGCGGCCGCTCCGGGCGCTCGCGGAAGAACCAGTGCTCGCCGGGCGAGATGGTGTAGCGGATGTGGGTCTCCGGATAGTCAGGGTCGGCATACTCGTCGAAGTTGACGATGGTCTCGGGCGTCGGAGTGATGAACGCGTACTCCCGTGTCTCGATGTTCTGCCTCGCGATGAAACCGACGTGGTTGACGGTGTAGACGGTACGCCAGTCCGTGGGGTCGATCTGGGAGTGGAAGCCGTCGCCCTCGGCCACCCAGGTGTTGTGCATGTTGAGCACGCCCCGCTGCTCGCGGCTGTTGCTCGGTCCCATCCAGATGCCGTTGTCCTGCAACCCGCCGATAACCCAGTAGGGATCTCGCATGTCGACGCCGATGGCGTAGTACTGGCCGATCGCCATGTTATCGAAGCCGAGCACCGTCTGGCCGTCGTCGACGGTGAGATAGGCACCCTGGTCGGTGGCCATATAGCGGATGGCGCCGTCGTACGGGGCGATCCACATGTCGTGATCGTCGCCACCGCCGCCCCACCAGCGATTCCCCCAGGTCTCGCCGCCATCCCTCGACACGGTGAATTCGCGAGAGACCACGTAGATCCGATCGGGGTCGAGCGGATCGATGTCGATCTGGCCGTGGTAGAAGGGCCGCGTGTGGTGGCGCAGAAGGTAGCGCCAGCTCTCGCCGCCGTCTTTCGAGATATAGATGCCGGTGCCAGGGATGTTCTCCCAGGCAGGGAGAGCATCGTCGTAGGGGATCTTCTCGTCAGCTTCGAATGCGGTGACCAAGATCTGCGGATCGGCGCGGTGGATGGCGATGTCGATCATCCCGGAGGGGCCATCGGGCAGCCCACCCGAGAGCTTGCGCCAGGTGCGACCCGCGTCGGTGCTCTTGAACAAACCACCGGCCTCGCCGCCGCTGTACATGGTTGCCGGCTGGCGCAGGCGGTGATACATGCCGGCGTAGAGCACGTCGGGGTTGCCCGGCTCCATGATGATCTCGGTGCAGCCGGTCTTGCCGTCTTCGGGGAGCCCCCCGGCGAGCTTCTCCCAGGTGGCCCCGCCGTCAGTGGTTTTGAACAGGCCACGCGCGCCGGAGTAGCCCCACAGATGGCCCGGCGCCGCCACATAGGCGATATCCGGGTCGGTCGGGTGAGTGGCGATCTCTGCCACGTGGTGGGTGCTTTCCAGCCCGACATGTGTCCACGTCCTGCCGCCATCGGTGGTCTTGTAGACGCCGTTCCCGTAGCCGGTGCTGTTGCGATTCGCCGCCTCACCGGTACCCACCCAAATGATGTCGGGATCCGGCTGGAAGAAGACCGCTGCGCCGATCGAGCCGGCCCCGTCGGAATTGTCGAAGATCGGCCGCCAGGTCGTGCCGGCATTCTCCGAGAGAAAGACACCGCCCGATGCAGAGGCCACGAGCACCACGCGATGGTCGGTGTCGAGGGCGTCGATCGAGGCAATCCGCCCCATCATGTTGGCGGGGCCGATGTTGCGCCAGCGAAGATTCTCGAACAGGTCGGCTGAGCCGCTTTGGGAAAGGGCTGTCGCCGCCGAGTTACTCCCGACAACCACGGCAATCAGCAGGAACAGGACGAGAGCAGATCGGGCCGAGACGGTCTTCATCGCAGGTCGACTCCTCTGATCGGTCGAGCTTCGTAAAATCAGATGTCATGTCGCGGCACGTGCCAGAGGGCCAAGACGGGCTCGTGCCAAGGCTGAATACTATGCTCAAGCCACGCGCGGGTCAGTCGATTTGCACGGCCTCCGTGCCCCAGATTTCCTCGCAGTACTGCCTCATCGAGCGGTCGGATGAGAAAAAGCCGCACCGCGCAACGTTGAGGATCGACTTGCGGGTCCAACCCTCCACATCGCGGAATGCGTGGGAGGCGGCCTCCTGGCACTCGATATAGGACTGATAGTCAGCGAGGTGCATGAAGGGGTCATGATGCAGCAAGGAATCGTGGATCGGGCGAAATAGCTCGCGGTCGCCACCTGAGAAGACCCCTGATACGAGGTCGTCGACAGATTCCCTCAACTCGTCGTTACTCTCGTAGTAGGCCCTGGGCCGATATCCCTGCTCCCGCAGCGCGAATACCTCGTCGGCGGTCATGCCGAAGAGGAAGAAGTTCTCCTCACCGACCCTCTCGCGGATCTCGATGTTCGCCCCATCGAGCGTTCCCGTTGTGAGCGCCCCGTTGAGCGCAAACTTCATGTTGCCTGTGCCTGAGGCCTCCTTACCGGCAAGGGAGATCTGCTCTGAGATGTCGGCCGCCGGATAGATCTGCTGCGCCAGCGACACATTGAAGTTGGGCAGGAAGACGACCCTCAACCGGTCGTGGACCTCGGGGTCGTTGTTGACCACATCCCCCAGGGAGTTGATCAACTTGATGATGAGCTTGGCCATCCGGTAGCCCGGGGCGGCCTTGGCCCCGAATATGAAGGTGCGAGGGACCATGTCGACCCCGGGGTCGACCTTCAATCGCCGGTAGTGCGTGATGATATGAAGCGCCATCAGAAGCTGTCGTTTGTACTCGTGCAGGCGTTTGACCATCACGTCGAAGATCGAGGTCG
>CALAKE010000228.1 GCA_937922775.1 uncultured bacterium
GGACCGCTTTGAGGTCCGTCACCATCCCCGGAGCTCGTGCGCTCGCGGTCGCCGAAATACCAGGTGGCATTTACGACAGCGGTCGTTCCGAAAACGGTGGCGTGGACGTCCTCCAACCAGAGCTCGATTGCGGGCGGGCTACCTCCCGGCACGAAGCCGAAGCCGGCGTGATGCTCGCGGATCGCGTCCAGGCCGACGATCAGTCCTTCCTTCTCTGATGAGAAGTAGGTGGGAGCCGGACTAGCGAGAAAAAGCTCGTCAACCTTATCCAGGTCGTAAGTACTCCAGAGCTCGGTCCAGGCGGCAACGTATGCTTCGGCGTCAAAGGAAACCTGATGAGGCACTGAATCTGCCGGCGTGGCAGATTCGGCCGGGTCACCCTGAGCGCACCCGAGAAGCCCGCCGGCGAGAATCAGAGAAACGAATAGCAGGAGAAACGTGCGAGCGTGCCTGTGCATGGAATCCTCCTCCGGTGGCCGATTCATCTGCACTGTAACTAACCACACTGTCCGCGGTGCCACCAGCCGATCGAGCCGCCACCTGGCCGGAGAGCCGGGCCTCCGAGTGACCGACTACTCAGCCCTCAATGCATCGAGCGGGTCCACGTGCGTCGCACGCCGAGCGGGCACGAAGGTCGCCCCGAGTGCGGCCAGCAGCAGCGTGGCGGTGACCAGTGAGAATGTCACCAAGTCGAACGGGCTGACGCCATAGAGAAAGATCGACAGGCTGCGAGTGACCAACGAGGTGATGACGAGGCCAATCGCAATGCCGGCGGTCGTCAAGAGGGCTCCCTGGCGCAGCACCATCCGCAACACGTCTGCGGGCTGTGCGCCGAGTGCCAGGCGGACTCCCATCTCCTGGGTTCGCTGCGTCACGGAGTAGGCCATGACTCCGTATACGCCAACGACCGCCAAGAGGAGGGTGATCACTGCAAGGGTTCCCATAATCTTGGCCATGACCGCGTCGCCCATGGTGGACTGGTAGCGCACCTCCTCCATGGACATCACTCGATACATGGGTAGGTTCGGATCGAGACGCAGGATTTCGGCTCTGATCGCGTCGGCGACCGAAGTAGGTGGCCCGGACGTGCGCACAGTCATTGCCATCGCCCGCTGCGGGTTCTGGAACGCGGACATATACGACATGATGCGCGGATCGCCTCGGCGGTTCGTGATGTCACCGACGACACCGATGATCTCGCGTGTCTCACCCCAGTACTCGATTTGCTTGCCAATCGGATCTTCGCCTGGCCAGTGACGTTCCGCGAGGGCCTCGCTGACGACAATGACCGCACGACCGTCCTCCCGGTCGGCCAATTGCAGCCCCTGACCTCGTACGATGGGGATCTCCATGGCCGGGAAGTAGTCGGGAGTCACGAAGCGGAACTCGACCACGGGCCGCTCCTGCAAGGTCGCGTACTCCTCGCCGGGAATTCCGTAGTAGGTGTTGCTATTGCCCTGCAAGGGGAGCTGCGAGATGCCCCCGGCGAACTCAACACCTGGAACCGCCTCGAGCGCCGGCACGAGCTGGCGGTAGAAGCCACCTACGGTCTCCTCTTCCTCGTATTCCTTGTTGGGCAAGTCGAGACGAAATGTCAGGAGGTTCTCTTCGTTCCAGCCGAACTCTCCCACCTGCAGGCTGAGAAACGCCTGCACAAGGAGCGCGGCAGACACGAGCAGTGTCAGGGCCAGGGAGATTTCCGCAACCACGAATAGCTTGCGCAGACGATCGCCCTTGGCGCCCGCGTGACCACGCCCCCCCTCCTTCAAAGAATCGGTAAGGTTGGCACGGGTGCTTTGCAGGGCCGGCGCGGAGCCGAAAATGAGTCCGGTCAGGAGAGTGACCGCCATCGCGAACAGAAGCGACCTCGCGTCGAGCGCGACGTCCTGTGCGAAAGGAAAGGTCGCAGGCATGAGCGACCGAATGCCACGGATTCCTGCGATCGACACGAGGATGCCAAAGACACCGCCCATGAACGAGATGATCATGGCCTCGGTGAGAAGCTGGCGAATGATTCTCGGGCGCCCGGCCCCGAGCGCACACCGTACGGCGATCTCGCGGTCGCGTGCCGAAACCTTCGTCAACATCAGGTTGGCAACGTTGGCGCAGGCAATCAGGAGGACAAAGGCCACTGCGACCGACGAGATGAGACTCCCCATCTCGAACTCCTCGCTGAAGAGCTGTTTGCGGAATAGCCTTACGCCGCCGCTCCAACCTTCATTGCTCTCCGGATATGACTCCTCCAGCCTGCGCGCGATTTCGACGACCTCAGAGCGCGCCTGCTCCTCCGTGGCCCCTGGGTGCAGCCGGCCGACCGCGGCCATGAAGTGATTCCCTCTACCCTCTTCGCCCGTCAGTCCGAACGGCGCGTAGATGTCGATCACGTCATCGTCGACCCAGAACTTGGGAGGCAGGACGCCAATTACGGTGTGTGGCTCCGCATCCAGGAGCAGGGTCTGCCCGATGATCTCCGGATCGGCCCCGAACCGGCGTCGCCAAAGACCGTCGCTCAGGATCACGACCTGGTCCTGGCCGTCGCTCTCTTCCTCCGGCCTGAAGGTTCTGCCGAGGACCGGCTGGGTCCCCAAAGCCTCGAAGAAGTTCCAGGAGACTCTCGAGCCGTCGACCCTTTCCGGAACGTCAGTGCCCGACATGTTGAAGTCGCTGCCGTACCGTCCGCCAACGTTCATGGTGCGGCTCTGCTCCCGATAGTCGAGGAAATCGGGAATCGACAGAACGTTGTGCATCCAGCCGCGCTCTGGAACCGTGCTGAATACGTCGAGTAGGCGATCCTCTCCGTCGAACGGGAGGGGACGCAACATGAACACATCGACGGCCGCGAAGATCGCCACGTTGGAGCCAATTCCGAGCGCCAAAGACATCACCGCTACCGCCACGAGGCCGGGGCTCTTGCGGAGGGTCCGCAGTGCGTAGATGAGATCTTGTTTGAGATTGTCCATTCTCGCCGCCCCCTTGAATCCGCGAATGCCGGAGTGGCCGACCTCCCCTTTACGCTTCGATGCTTCCAGACCAGGTCGGGTTTACGGGTGGGATGCTGCCCTACTGCTCCTCCAGCCGATAGGCCATGACACGGTTGTCTACAAAGGTCGGGATCAGCAAGAGGTTTTGCTCTCGGATGTACTCGAAGTCAGCAGCGTTGATCTGCTCAAACAGGGTATCGAGCACCTCGATAATCTCACCTGCTGGAGACACCAGATAGACCTGTCCCTCCCAGTGCGATACCAGAAAGTTGCCCTGATTGTCTACGCGAATGCCATCGAGCACTCCCGCGCCGAAGGAGGCGATGTCGCGAACCGTCTTGTGCTCGAGATCGACGGCTTTGAGAATTCCGTCGCCGGTGTTGCCGACGATAAGCTCGCCGTCGTGAATCCACAGGCCGTTGGCGCGACTGATTTCGTCGGTAGCGAGCCACACTTCCACCTCGCCATCTCTGAAACGATATATGCGACTGTCGAGATGCGATGACGGCCGGGTGTCGGAGATATAGATGCTGCCATCGGGCCCGATCACGAGGTCGTTGAGAAACTCAGAACCTTCGATGGGATGACATTCAAGGATCTCCCCGGAGTCGATATCGATCTCGGTCAGAATGCCGCGCTCCGTAGTGTAGAGCTTGTCCTCCCAGATACCCATGCCGGTGGGCGCGTTGAGGCCGGCAATCCACTTCAACTCGATGACCTCGCCGTCCGGACTCACCTTGGAGATATATCCGGTGAATTCCTCGCTAGCGGCGAAGCGCATGTCGAAGTTGCTGACATAGAGAAGGTCGCGATCAGGGTCGTAGAGGACGGATTCGGGTGTCAGAAACACCTGCTCCGTCGCCCACACCGCGCTGGCGCGACCGTGCTCCTTGATCGGATCGGCGACATCACCATCGAGCCGTGCCAAGAAGCCCCAGCCACCGAAGTACTCCGTCACCATCATGAAGATCTCGTTCAGGCCCTTTTCCAGGGTCAGATTTACTCCATCGAACGGGCCCACCACCCCGAGGAAGGAGGGATCTCGAAAACGGTAGGCGCTGTTACCAGAGAAGATCTTGCGGCCGTTGAGGAAGAGATCGACCTCATCGCTGTATCCAAACGTGAACGCGACGTTCTGCCACTTCTCGGAACGGACGATGGTCCGTGCCAACACGAGGTCGGGCTCCTGACCATTCCTCGCCCGCAGACGGGAGATATTCACGAGACCACTCGCCTCGGGGGTTGCGGGTTCCCACCCCGCGCCAAGGATGGCGTAGAAGCTCGGGTAGGCATCGCGGTTTACTCGTGCCGCCGGGATCGCCATCGACACATCCCAGTTCATGAGAGTGCCGGGCGGCGTCTCGACCTCAGGCGGCT
>CALAKE010000229.1 GCA_937922775.1 uncultured bacterium
TCGCCAAGGTGAGCAAGCGGCTGATGCGCGCCTGGGTAGCCAAGGACGTCGAGAAACACATCCAAAAGCACCCTTTGTTCGCCGGCCTGAAGATGGATGCCCCCTGGCCCGAGATTCTCGGCTGGGCGGCCCGGCTCGAGGGCATCCCGCGCGCCATCTCGACTCACTGCGGCGGGGTGGTGATCGTGCCCGACGAGCTGGCCCGCACCACGCCAACGCAACCGGCACCGGTTGGCGTGCCGATCATCCACTGGGAAAAAGACACCACGGAAGAAGCCGGGCTGCTGAAGATCGACCTGCTGGGCAACCGCTCGCTGGCGGTGATCCGTGATGCGCTGGCGGCAATCGAAAGCAATCACGGCTACCGCATCGATTATGCCGCTTGGGATCCTCTGGAAGATCCCGCCACGCAGGCCTTGATTGCACGGGGCGACACCCTCGGAGTCTTCTACGTCGAGTCGCCCTCGATGCGGCTGCTGCAGCAAAAGACTCGGCGCGGCGATTTCGCTCACCTGGTCATTCACTCGAGCATCATCCGGCCGGCTGCCAACGACTACATCCAAGAGTACGTGCGGCGGTTGCACGGCGGCCGCTACAAGACACTGCACCCGATTCTCGACGGATTGCTGCAGGAAACCTACGGCATCATGTGCTACCAGGAGGACGTGTCGCGCACCGCCATGGAGATGGCCGGCTTCTCCGCCGCCGATGCCGACGAGTTACGCAAGATCCTCTCCAAGAAGCATCAGAAGAAGCGCTTAGAGGATCTGCGGCAACAATTCTTCGCCGGTGCCGCTGAACGGGGCGTTACCCCCAGCATCGTCGAGAAGGTATGGCACATGATCGAGTCGTTCGGGGGCTACTCGTTCTGTAAGCCGCATTCGGCTTCTTATGCCTTGGTGTCGTTCAAGAGCGCCTGGCTGCGGGCCCACTACCCGGCGGAGTTCTTGGCCGCGGTTATTTCTAACGGTGGCGGTTACTACGATGCGTTCGCCTACTTCTCCGAGGCGCGCCGGCTCGGTCTCGAGGTGCTGCTGCCCTGTGTGAACTCCAGCGCCAACGCCACCATCGGGGCCACCCACCCTGATGTGGTGGCCTCAGTGGAAAGGAACGGACCCATCTCGACCCCGCGTCTGATGACCGAAAAGGTTCGTGGGGAGGCAGAACGGTGGGGCCCGGTGTCCAGCGCCCGGGAGCTTTCTTCCGGGCTGCGGACACCGAGCCCCGGGGCGAGCTCCGCAGAAAACCCTAGTGACTCGAGCGACCTCGAACCCCTCGGCACCTTGCGCATCGGCCTCATGCACCTGAAAGGACTGCCCGAGCGGGCACGCGAAGCGCTCCTCGAGGAGCGTCAACACCATGGCCCCTTCCAGCACCTCGAGGACCTCTTGCAGCGAGTACCCCTCGAGGCCAGCGATGCCCGCATCCTGATCAGGGCAGGCGCCTGTGACTCCATCTCGCAAGGCGCCAGCCGACCCGAGATGATGTGGCAGATCGCCGACTGGTATGGCGGCTGCGGTAAGTTCAAGAGTCCGAAGGCCGCACGGAATCCTCGTGCCAGTACTCGCGAAGGACAACTCTTGCCGTTCGGAAACGGACGTCGCCGACAGTTGCCCTCTGCCCTGCCCTATGACCGCCGTACGGTGCTACTTCACGAGCTCGAGACTCTCGGCTATCTGGTCTCATGCCACCCGCTGGACCTGTACCGGGAGGCCCTTGCCAAGCTCGACTTCGTGCCCGGCGTCCATCTGCATCATTACGTCGGCAAACGGGTAACGACCATCGGTTGGTTCGTAACCGCCAAGGCGGTTTCCGCTCGTAATGGCGAGTCCATGGAGTTCGCTTCCTTCGAAGACACCACGGCCCTGTACGAGACGACGTTCTTCCCCGATGCATACCGGCGCTTCTGCCACCTCGTCGACCGGATCGCCCCGCTGGTACTGCAGGGCGAGGTGGAAGAAAGCTACGGAACGGTCACGCTGACGGTAGACGCAGTCCGGAGGCTGGTGCCCAAGAAGGAATCGCACAAGGCGAGTGCTTGACGACTCCGCACGCCCCTGTTCCGAAATTCGGACAACCAGTATGGACGCCTCGAGATCACCAGACTAGAATCTGCGCCCTGTCAAAATACACGCCATCCCAATCGCGGACCCTTGAGAGTCGGTACGGCTGAATCCGACCGGCGGCGGCGGGCACAGCTCGCAGCTTGGCAGGGCATACCCCGCTGGGGAATGGCGTTCGTACCGATCTGGTTAGGATCGCTCAGGAGGGCACATGAGTAACCCAACAGCCTATGAAGTCGAGAAGATGGATCTCATTCTGGACAGCGACGGCGTCGAGGTAAGGCGCGCCCCTGCAGGCGAATCGATGACACTTCTCCGGATTAGCTGCCCGGCGGGGTTCGATTTCGGGCCGGCCCTCAAGGGGCTCCCCCATGACATGTGCTGTTGCGAGCACTGGGGACAGATCGTCAAGGGAAGCATGAATATCTCCACCCACGACGGCCAGTCGCTGGCACTAGCCGAGGGCCAGGCGTTTCACCTCTTGCCAGGACACGCTCCCGATTTTCCAGAAGACTGCACGTGGATTGAGTTCACGCCCACGGATCAGGTGGAGCGTCTCCTCTCCCACATGGGCCTCGCCTGAGGCTGCGGCAGTATGGCTCAGTGCATGTCTGCCGGAGAATGAAAGCCGGCGAACCACCCTGGAAGCAGGCCGGAGAAGCGCGTTATCCTGCTGGCTGTTGACGCACGTCAACGATAGGGGATGATGGAGGTGGACCCGAATGCACGACCAGAGGAGGGAGCCTCATTGACCCGAGCATCGAGTAGCGACGCCAGCACCCAGGAGACCCCTGCGCTGCGCATCCTCTATATGGAGGACGACCCGGTCACTGCGCGTGTCGTGCAGGCAAAGCTCCAGAAGCTGGGCTTTGAGGTCTCACTGGCGGGCGACGGTGGAGAGGGCCTGGCAAGGCTTCAAGAGGAGGAGTTCGACATCATCCTCGTCGACAAGAACATGCCGGTGCACGACGGTCTCGAGGTGATTCGCATCATATGCAGCGGGGGAGACGAGACAGCAGTAGCGCCCATCATGCTCACCGCGAGTGGTGACGAGGAGGCAGCCGTCGAGGCCATGAAGCTCGGTGCCGCGGACTACTTGGTCAAGGATCCTCAAGGGCAGTATCTGGCATTGCTTCCGACCGTCATCGAGCAGGCACTGGCCAAGCGCGCGATGGCCGAGGCGAAACGATTCGCGGAAGAGGAACGTGAGCGCCTCATCGTCGAGTTGCAGGAGGCGCTGGCACAGGTCAAGACCCTGAGCGGACTCCTGCCGATCTGCATGTCGTGCAAGAAGATCCGCGATGACGAGGGCTATTGGAAGCAGATCGAGTTCTACATTCAGCAGCGTTCAGAGGCCAAGTTCAGCCACGGCATCTGCCCTGACTGTAAGAAAGAGCTCTACCCCGAGTACTTCCCCGAAGAGGGCTAGCTCCTCTCCGCACCCGTCGGTCGTAGGATCCCGAGGGGAAACGCCGGGCTAGCGGCGCCTCCGCAGCTGGCCGCTGGGGAACGCCACCACGCTCTCATTGCCGTTTGTGCCGACGGCCGCGACACCGAAGAGGAAGTTGTCGATCACCATCCCCTCCAGAGTGAACTCTGTGACGTTGCCGACATAGCGGGAGTGCGTCCATTGGGGCGCAGTCGTATCTCGGTAGTAGATCTTGTAGCCAGCCAGGTTCGGTGCCTCGACAGGATCCCAAGCCAGCCTCGTAGACGGCTGCACGGCTCCTCCGATCAGAACGTTCTCGGGTGCAGGGGGCGCCCATGCCAACGCTGCCAACGTCGCCGCGTTCACACCTGTGAGCTTGGCCGCGTACTCGAAGCTCACCCCCTCGATCACGTCGCCGTACGCGATGCCGTCCTCAACCCGGATGTCTTGATGCTGGCGGTTGTAGTTCTCGTGCGTCTCCATAATGCGTACACCCGGAAAGCCAACGTCGTTGAACGGACGATGATGGCCGCCACGTCCGAAGCGATCGAGGCGATAGACCATGATGGCGTCGAGGTTGGGAATGTACTGATCGGTAATGCGCGCAACGTAGCGAGCCAACTGCCTGGACGGGCCGTCGACCTCACCGCCCATGGTTCGGTATCTCTGGCGCTGCTCGAGAGTATCGGTGGCGGGCGTGGCCTCCGAGAAAACACGGAAGTTATCGTTCGCGATCACACCGTCAATGCCCTCGATGTTGCCAATCATGTCGTTGTTGAGAACGGCATCTATGTTCCAGCCCTCTTCAAGAGCTACCGAGGCCATGTGCCGGCCGCCAAGGAGACCCTGCTCCTCACCCGACAGGCCGACGTAGACAATCGTGGCATTGAATTTGTACTGAGAGAGGATCCGAGCCGCCTCGATGGCGCCTGCCATACCCGTTGCGTTGTCGTTGGCGCCCGGAGCGTCAGTGGTGGCATCAGAGCCGCTCGATGCACGCGAGTCGATCAAGCCGGCC
>CALAKE010000230.1 GCA_937922775.1 uncultured bacterium
GATTTTCCCGGAGACCCCCTACTGGTTCGAGCCACACCTCTACGCGGCGGATGTAGCTGTCTTCGGAGACCTCCCGGCCCGCTTGCTGATGCCCTGGGTCAGCCTGCCGGTCACGGAGGTCATGCACTTCTTCTATTTCTCCTACTACTTCATCCTCATCGGCGGCATCATCTATGCCTACCGCGGAACCTGGGGCCTCGTGAGCGATCGCAACACCCTTCCCGCCCCCGGGTATGGCGTCTTCCTCACCAGCATGACGCTGGCCTTCCTCATCACATTCGCCCACTTTCCTTGGCTGGCGGCCCGTGGCCCCTGGGAAAACCCAGAGCTCATGGCGGAGATGCCACCCTTCAACGGCCTCCTCTTCACCTACTTGATCGAGGTCGTTATCGAGCACGGCGCGGTGTCGGGCGGCTGCTTTCCCAGCGGTCACGTCGCTGGAGCCTGGGGCATCGTCTTCGGGCTCGCCTGGACCCGGAAGCACCGACGAACTGCTCTGTTGATGGGCGCTCTCGCTATCGGCATGACCTTCGCGTGCGTTTTCACCCGCTACCATCACGCCATGGACATGCCGGCAGGGTTTCTCTGCGGCCTAGCAGGCGCCTTGATCGGGAGGTGGCTTGTCGGTCGCGGCACCTAGATCAAGGTCTGCCCTCATTGCGTGGCAAGCGAGCGGGTGTGTCCTGTGCCCTATCCCTCGCGACGCTCTGCCTCGAGCTCTTCCAGGAGCCGCCTGGCCTCTGGATCCCGCGGCCGCAATTCAACCAACCGCCGCACGTAGCTGATGGCCAGGTCGAGGTCGCCGATCTCGCGACTGATCGTGATCATTCCGAGGAGCAGTTCCTCATCACCGGGGATCCGCTCGTGTGCCTCTGCCATGATCTCGAGAGCTTGCGCGCTTTCCCCCAAGGAGTGTAAGGCCGCGCCGTACGCATAGCTGTATCGTGCCATCTCTGGCCGTAGCTCGGCGGCATTCCGCAGGGCCTCCGCCGCTGCTTCATGCTGGCTCTGGCGCACGTAGAGCAAGCCGAGTGCGTAGTAGATGTCACCATCATCCGGGGCGATGGCCAGCGCTGCCCGCAGAAGAGCCTCCCCTTCGCGATCCCTCCCCTGTAGGCGGTAGAGGTCAGCCAGATTAATGTGCGCGGCCACCAGGTCAGGATCGAGCTCCAGGGCCCTGCCGAGCGCTGCCTCTGCGGCAGGCAGGTCACCGCGCTGCATAAGGAGCCAGCCGAGGTTGAGCTGTGCCTCCGGTCGCTCCGCGTTGGCAAGCTGCGCGGCCGCGTACTCGTCGAGCCCACGATTCAGGGCAGCTGCCTGCGACGTGTCCAACTCCTCCACAGGAATGCTCGCGAGAGCTTGTGCCGCGGCAAGGCGAACGCCCAGGACCCTGTCCCGGAGCAGGGGAAGAAGCAGCCCCAGGCGAGCCTCTGATTCCAATCTTTCCAGAGACGAGGCAGCAGCGGATCGTATCAGCGGGTCACCGTGGTCGAGCGCTCTGCTGATAGCCGGAATCGTCGCAGGGCCCAAATGAGCAGCCAACATCTCTAGGGCGGTGGCGCGCACGATGTGCGGTCGCGATGGGTCTTCAGCAAGCTCCACCAAGGCGGAAGCCGTTCCGGGCAAGCCCGCCCGCTCTGCGGCAAACAGTTCGCCATAGTGCGGTCCACCGGGTCGCTCGGGACCGTACCAGCGAACAACGGCCGCCGCTGCCCATTCCGAGGTTTGGCTCGTATGGCAGCCGTTGCATGCGTTGGGAACGCCGATCCTCATGGTCAGATCCGGCCGCGGCAGTCGCAGGCTATGGTCCCGGCGTGGATCGACCACCATGTACGTCGTCTGTGGCATATGGCACGAGACACATTCGGCCGCAGCCGTGCCGGGCTCGTGGAAATGATGCGACGGGTCGTCGAACTTCTGCGCCAGGTGGCACCGGCCACACAGAGCGTTGCCCTCGCTATGGAGCCTCAGACTGTGTGGCTCGTGACAATCGCTGCAGGTGACTCCTTGAAAGTACATCTTGCTCTGCAGGAATGAGCCATAGACGTAGACCTCATCGAGAATCTGGCCATCCGCGTGGTAGAGGGCTCGGTCCAGCAAAGCCGGTCGATGCGTGTCCAGGAAGGGGCGCCCATATTCGTACGGCTCCCGAAGAACGGATCGGCGGGCGTGACAGCGGCCACATGCGTCGATCTCGTAGTGCGTGCGCCGAGGCGGATTGCGTTGTGCGATGCCGGTCTCGGGGTTTATGACCCAGGCAAAATCCCGCGCTTCTGTAAGACCGACTACGAGTCCCATCTCCTCTCGGCCAGAGGACTCCGGCTGGCGCTCGATATCGCCCCTCTCCACCGCCTCGGCCCAGGCGACGTGCGCAGATCCCGGTCCATGGCAGGCCTCACAAGAAACGTCGATCTCGGTCCAATAAGTCTCGTACCGGTTCGTCTCTTCCCGATAGCCCTTCTGTAAGTCGGTCGAGTGACACTCGGCACACATGAAATTCCAGTTCTGGTCAGGGGCCGTCCAATGCAGTCGGTCGCCGGGCTCGATGTGATCGTCCGGATAAAGGTGGAACCAGCGCTGCCCGCCCTCCGCCTCCGGCCGCGAGTCCCAGGCCAGGCTCAGAGCTTGATAGCGTCCCCCCTCCGTCTCAATGAGATATTGCTGCAGAGGGTAGAAGCCGAAAGTGAAGGCGACCGGGTAGTCGGCCATCTCACCGTCTGCGCCCTCGGTGCGCACAAGAAACTCACCGCCACGCCGCGAGAAGGTAGACGTGACTCCGAAATGGGTGATCCTCGCGTCGTTGAAGTCGCCCAGGACGCTGCCGTCGTCAGGTATCTCCATGGCGCGATCGTGGTGTGAGCCCTGCCACAGCCCCGCCTCTCGCGTGTGGCAATTGGCACATGTCTGTCTGCCGACGAATTCAGCCGCTGGCGAGGCTCCGAGAGAGCTTCCGCTGTCATCGCTGTCTCCGTTCGGCCCACCACAGGCCAGCACAGCGCTCGCCGCCCATAGCGAGAAGAGAGCAGCGCGGGCACGCGAGGATCTCGCCCTCATACCGGCACGTGGTGTCGCAATGCGGCGATGAGCTCCTCGCGAGAGGGCTGCGCCTGGTCGAAGATCTCCTCGGCCTTCAGGAAGTCCAGAACCCGTATGTCGACGATGTCGGGCTCGATGTAGATCGTCGGCGGGTTCTGACGCATCTTCTCGCGCAGAATCGACCGCTGCATGATCTGATAAGCATTGAAGATGGCCTCGGCAGGAGAAGGTACACGATCTTCTTCATCGTCCCGGGCACGCTTGCCCATGACGTCGATGGCGACAACAACGTCACAGTCGTCCGCCAACAGGTCGTAGGGCAACGGGTTCACGGTGCCACCATCCACGAGCACGCGGTCACCGATCTCCACCGGCTTCAGCAGGCCCGGCAGAGCCATGCTGGCGCTAACAGCGGGTATCAGCGGTCCAGTGTC
Source organism: uncultured bacterium (assembly GCA_937922775.1). Taxonomy (GTDB): domain Bacteria; phylum Acidobacteriota; class UBA890; order UBA890; family UBA890; genus CALAKE01. The sequence continues at coordinate 3,471 of CALAKE010000230.1, forward strand.
GAACACCACCTGTTCACGAGTCCAGAAATCAGCAGCAACAACCCTCAGCGATACCTCCAGCTCCTCGAAGGTCGAAACCTTGATCGCGTCAGCCAGGGCTTCGAGAGACTTGTCGGCGCGCACCAGGCCCTTCCCCCCGAAATCCATTCCCACCAGGTCGAGCCAGCCTCCCACCATGCTCCTGGGAAGCATCCTCCCGAGCATCCACTCGCTCTCCTCGGGGTTCAGCTCCTTGATCCCGTTGCAGATCTCACGCGCCGGGATTCCGGCCGCATACAGCGCCCCGATGACCGCGCCGATGCTGCTGCCAGAGATCGCACTAACCTCGATACCCAGTTCGTCGAACACGGCGAGCATGGGGACGTGCGCCAAACCCTTGGCGCCACCGCCGCCTAGAGCCACTCCGACCTTGATCTGGGTCATCCCTTCCCCTCGATCCTCCGAAACCATATGCCGCCCTCGGCCACGACGATGCGCTCATGGGAAGCCGGCGAACTTCTGAAAGATCGCGCCACTGACCAGAGTAGCGACGATCCACGTCCACTCGGGAGACAATGATTGCACACGACGGCGGGAAGTCACACGAGAACGGCGGGCTTCACGATCTCTTCCACTCGGCCGTAGATGGCAGTGTCGTTCCTATGGCTTGTGCGATCGCGGCTCTGTTCCGGGCCGGGCCAATTCGCCGTGGTCCGACTCCACTCACCGGAGCAGGTGGCCATTCTTGGCCTAATGAATCGGACTAGGGGATGGGCTATGATCCCACCCCGATGATCGACCCCATGATTCTGGCCGTCCTACTTCCCTTCGCAGTAGTGCCGCTCGCTCCGGCTCTCGCCCGCGCTCTCGGACGATGGACGGGATGGGTTGTCGCTGTTGTGCCGGCCGGGATCTTCCTGTCGATCTGGCGTTGGCTTCCGATCGCTCCGGGGCAAGTGCACACGACCGTGTACTCATGGGTGCCTGATCTCGGCGTCCAGCTGGCGTTTCTCGCCGACGGCCTGTCGATCACGTTCGTGCTCCTGATCACCGGGATCGGTGCGCTCGTTTGCATCTATGCCGGCGGCTACCTGGGCAGCGATCCCAGGCTCGGGCGGTTCTACGCGTACCTTCTCGCGTTCATGGGCGCCATGCTCGGCGTGGTGCTATCCGACAACGTCATCACGTTGTTCGTGTTCTGGGAGCTGACCAGCGTCACCTCCTACCTCTTGATCGGCTTCGACCATCACACCGAGAATGCCCGGTCCTCAGCCTTGAAGGCGCTGGTAGTGACGGCGGCGGGTGGACTGGCGCTTCTGGTGGGCTTCATTCTGATGATGATCGCAGGCGGGCAGCTCGGCCTCGACGGGGCGGAGGCCGGACGCCTCTCCGCGCTCGCGAACGTCGACCTGCGCGGTCACGGATACTACCCCGCCATCTTCGCGCTGGTGCTGCTGGGGTGCCTGACGAAGTCTGCGCAGTGGCCGTTCCACTTCTGGCTGCCGGCGGCAATGGCGGGGCCGACGCCCGTCAGCTCGTACCTGCACTCGGCGACAATGGTCAAGGCTGGCATCTACTTGCTCGCCCGCCTGCACCCGATGCTCGGGGAGACCTGGCTGTGGAACGACTTCGTTACGTTCTTCGGGCTCATCACGATGCTGCTGGGCGCCATCGGTACGGTCGGCCAGAAGGACCTCAAGAGAATCCTGGCGTACTCGACCCTCGCCGTGCTCGGCACATTGGTCATGCTCATCGGGATCGGCACCGAGGTGGCGATCAAGACGGCGGTGGTCTACCTGTTCGCGCATGCGCTCTACAAGGCGTCCCTCTTCATGGTGGCTGGCAACGTCGACCACGAGACCGGAACGCGTGACGTCAATGTGCTCGGCGGGTTGCGCCGCTTGATGCCGTTCACCGCGGCGGCCGGGACTCTCGCGGCGCTGAGCAAGGCGGGCGCGCCCCCGATGTTCGGGTTCATCGGGAAGGAGTTGTTGTACACGACCCAGATCAGCATCGAGAACGTCGGCGCTTGGCTGATCCTCGCGGCGCTGGTTGCGAACGTCGCGCTCGTGGCTTCGGCCCTGATGGTGTCGGTCAAGCCGTTTCTCGGGCGCCTGCAGGAGACCCCGAAGAAGCCTCACGAGGCGCCGCTTTCGATGCTCGTCGGCCCCGTCCTCTTGGCGGGCCTCGGTTTGCTACGTGGCCTGCAACCCGAGCCGTTCGAAAACAACGTCGGATCCGCGGCGGCGTCAGCCATCCTCGGCGATACCGTGACGATGAAGCTCAAGCTGTGGCACGGCGTCGATCCCTCGGCGCTTGCGGTGATGGGGCTGAGTTTCTTGACCCTGGCTGCCGGGTACTGGCTCTTCACACTGATCCGGGCGCGAGTCTCGCCAATCGGCGGCGCCATGCGCCGCGCGGCGGAATTCGGGCCGGCGCGGTGGTACGAGCTTGCGCTAGCGGGTCTGTACCGCGGGGCCGAACGGGTGACGCGCGTCATTCAAGACGGCTACCTGCGGCACTACCTGTTTACGATCCTGGTCGTCGCGCTCGTGGTCGCCGTATGGCCCCTCGTACAGGCGATGCCGCTGGAGCTTGGCGTTGACACCGTCGGGTGGCGTGCGCACGAGATCGTCGTCGCTTTTCTGGTGCTGGCCGGTGCGATCCTCGCAGCGGTTCTGCGCTCGCGCCTAGCGTCGGTGGCGGCCCTCGGCGCGATGGGCGCCGCCATCGTTGTTCTGTTCATGTTGTTCAGCGCTCCCGATCTCGCCATGACCCAGATGGTGGTAGAGACGCTGACGGTGATCTTGCTGGTCCTGGTCTTCTATCACTTGCCGCCGGTGGTACGGCGGAGCGGAGCGGCCTCGCGGTCTCGCGACCTGCTGGTGGCCATCGGCTTCGGGGCTCTCATGTCGGTCCTCGTACTGGCGGTAGCCGCGGTACATCCGGCCAAGGACGTGTCCGAGTACTTCCTGGCGGAAAGTTACCCATCCGCGCACGGTCAGAACGTCGTGAACGTGATCCTCGTGGACTTCCGCGCCATGGACACACTCGGAGAGATCGCGGTGCTTGCGGTCGCCGGGCTCGGAGTATTTGCGCTGGTCCGTCTACGCGCTCGGCGCGAGGAGGAGGGCTCGTGATCCCGTCCCTGATTCTTCGCACGAGCGCGCGCAGCCTGCTGGTACTGCTCCTGCTGTTCTCTGTGTTCGAGCTCCTACGCGGGCACAACGACCCGGGCGGCGGCTTCATCGGGGGACTCCTGGCGGCCGCCGCGTTCTCGCTCTACGCGCTGGCCTATGGCGTCGACCCGGCGCGTGCGGTCCTGCGCCTCCACCCGCTGACGGTCGCGGGAGCCGGGCTTCTCGTGGCGGCAGCAGCCGGCGCGGCTGCGCTCGTTCGCGGCGAGTCCTTTCTGACGGGGCTGTGGTACCCGGATCCGCTTCCCGGCATCGGGAAGGTCAGCTCGGTGCTGGTGTTTGATGTCGGCGTCTATCTCGTGGTGCTCGGCACCACGCTATTGATCGTGTTCACGCTGGGCGGGGAGGAGGAATGATGCTCTACCTCCTGGCGCTGGTGATCGGCGGGCTATTCGCGGTGGCCCTTTACCTCATGTTGCGGCGCAACATCGTGCAGCTGGTTTTCGGGCTGCTGATTCTGGGACCCGCGACGAATCTCCTGATCTTTACGGTCGGCGGTCTCGTGCGCGCAAGTCCTCCGATCGTCCCGAACGGTGCCACGGCCCCGCCGCCCGGCGTCGCCGACCCGCTGCCGCAAGCGCTGGTGCTCACGGCGATCGTCATCGGATTCGCGCTCACTGCCTTCGCGGCGGTGCTCGTCAAGCGGGTGTACAAGGTGACCGGCACGGACGACTCGGACGAACTGAGGAGTACGGACACGTGAACACGCTTCTCGTTCTCCCGATCCTCATCCCGCTGGTGACGGCAGCCGTGTCGCTGGTCGCAGCGCGGCGGCAGGGGGTGCAGTGCGCTATCGGGATCTCTGGTGCGGCGGCGCTGGCCGCCTCGTCGTTCTTCCTGCTGGCCGCGGTCCTGCGCGACGGCATCGTGACCGACCAGATGGCGGGCTGGCCCGCGCCGTTCGGCATCACGCTGGTTGCGGACGTGTTCGCCGCATTGATGGTAGCGGTGACCGGTCTCATGGGACTCGCCGTCGCCGTGTACGCCAGCGTCGAGGTCGACGCCGGCAGGCGCGCGTTCGGGTTCTACCCCCTGTTGCACGTGCTTCTCATGGGCGTGTGCTGGGCGTTCCTGACCGGCGACCTGTTCAACTTGTACGTTGCCTTCGAGGTGATGCTGATCGCGAGCTTCGTGTTGCTGGCACTCGGTGGCGAGCGACCGCAGATGGAGGGCGCGCTCAAGTACGTCACACTGAATCTGGTGTCCTCGACGTTCTTCCTCGCAGGCGTCGGGCTGCTGTATGGCCTCACCGGAACGCTCAACATGGCGCATCTTTCGGAGCGGGTGGCCAGTGTCTCGGCGACTCACCCCCATCTTGTCGCCTCGGTTGGCGGGCTCCTGCTCGTGAGCTTCGGAATCAAGGCGGGCATGTTTCCGCTGTACTTCTGGCTACCCTCGAGCTATCACACGCCGCCGGTATCGGCTTCGGCCATCTTTGCGGGGCTGTTGACGAAGGTCGGCGTATACACGCTGATCCGGATGTTCACCCTCGTGTTTGCCGATCTCGTGTCGCTCCACGGGTTGCTGCTG
>CALAKE010000231.1 GCA_937922775.1 uncultured bacterium
CCGCGAATGGTCATCAATACGGGCGAAGGAACGCAGATCTCGCTCGAGGTGGCTGAGACCGCCAGCGAGGTCGTCTCCTGGTACCGAAACGAGCTCGAAGCCAACGGCTTCGAGATCACCACGGACATGGTAAGCCCCATGGGTACCGTTCTCGCCTGTGAGCATGACGAAGGCAGTCTGGCAGCAATCATCGTTGAGGACTCGGACGAGAGCAAGACGATGATCACCTTGACGTGGGACGGGGGCTAACGACGTCCCTGGGTGGTCGGGTCGGAAGGCAGGTGTCTGCACCGTTCGATGAGATGGCGCACTCTCAGGTCGCTGCGAGTAGCTGAGCTCGGTCTTCTGCTCGAATCCGCTCTTCTGCTCCTCGCGTATGGTGTCGGCTTCACGCTGCTGTCGCCGAAGTACTGCCTCCGGATCCAGGCTGCGGCTTGTGAGGACGGAGACGTTTCACCAGGCGTCGTCCGTCGAGTCTCGTGGGCGGTAGGAGCCGTCGATCGCCGTCTACTCGGGTCATCCTGCCTTCGCCGGTCGGCGGCGCTTGCCCATATGCTCAGGCGTCGGGGGTACGCCTGCGAATTGCGGTTCGGAGCGGCCAACAAGGAAGGCGAATTGGTCGCGCACGCGTGGGTGGAGCGACGGGGGCAGGCTGTGCTTGACCCGTGCGGGCCCCCCGACTATCTGCCGCTTGAATCGCGCGAGGCGCGCCGATCTCACGAGGCGCGATGAGCGGCATTTTGGGGATCTGGAACCTCGACCGATCCGAGGTGGACCCCCACGTGCTCGCTGACATGAGCTCGACGTTGGCCCACCGCGGCCCGGACGGCCGATACCAATGGATTGACGGCCCGATCGGTCTCGCCTGCCAGCTGTCGCGTGTCACCCCTGAGTCGAAGCATGAGCGACAACCCTATCTTGACTCCAGCGGCAGGGTGCTCGTGTTTGACGGGCGGCTCGACAACCGCGAGGACCTCCTCGCCAGGTTGCGCGGTACCCATCCGGTCTCCCCATCCTCACCGGACCCTGAAATCACGCTTGCGGCGTACGATCTGTTCGGCGGGGGTTTTGCCGAACAGCTTTCCGGTGACTTCGCCCTCGGCCTTTTCGATCCCAGTCTTCAAGTGTTGATCCTGGCTCGCGATGCCATCGGTATCAGACCACTCTTCTACAGCCGAATTCCGGGCTCATTTCTGTTTGCCTCAGAGATCAAAGCGCTCCTGGCCCACCCAGCGGTGAGCCCGCGGCCAAACGACGATGCTCTCGCTCGCGTGCTCTTCAACGGAGGTCGGGACCTCGACGGGGCCACCTGCTTCGAAGGAATCTCTCGGCTTCCTCCAGGTCACTCGGGGGTTGTCACCCGAGAGCAATTCAAAACCAAGCAGTACTGGGATTTCGACCTGGGGCGCAGGGTGCGCTTGGGCTCCGCTCAGGAGTACGCGGAGGTCTTTCGGGGTCTCTTCGAGCAGGCCGTCGCACGGCGAATGCGCAGTGTTCACAAGGTTGCGGTTTCTGTTAGCGGCGGGCTGGACTCCTCATCCATTCTTTGCACGGCCGAGGTGCTTCGGCGCCAGCGTCCTCAGCAATTGCCTCATGCTCTCGGGATTTCCTACGTCTCACCTGAGGGATCGCCATCCGACGAGAAGGGGTATCTCGTCGAGATCGAAGATCGCTACGGGGTCGCCATCGAGAGGATCCCAGTGAGCCTCGCCGGACCTTTCGCAAACTCGAGGTCGGCGCTATGGCACGTCGAAGTTCCCTTCCTCGATGAAGCGTGGGAGACGACCCGCTCCTTGCACCTATCGGCATGGCAAGGAGGCGCTCGTACGCTTCTCTCCGGGCACTGGGCCGACGAAGTTCTGTGTTCTCAGGCCTATCTCGTGGACCTGGCACGACGATTTGCCTTCCGGGAGATCAGGCGCCATCTGCAAGAGTATCGGGAGTGGTACGCCGGGATCGATCCCGCTCACTATCGGCGTCGCTTCGTGCTCGACCTCGGGAAGTACCATGTGCCGCCCTTTCTGTTGCCGTTCCTCCGTCGAGCTCGCCCTGGACGAAGGCGTGCCTGGTATCGGGCGGCGTTTCAGCGACGCGCCCACTCATTCCAACGTCCGCGCCCGTGGGAAGAGGACGCCCCGGCGACCGGCAATGGCGACAACTACAAGGCGACCGCGCACGCGCGGTCGTTGTACGAGCAGGCGCGCTCACCTCGGCACGTCATGTTCATGGAATGGAACAACAAGGTGGCTGCGATGCACGGGCTCGAGATGGCGTTTCCTTTTCTTGACCGAGATCTCTTGTGCTTCTTGATGGCGATTCCGGGGGAGATGCAGAACATGGAAGGAGTGCCCAAACACTTGCTTCGTCAAGGTCTCCGGGGAGTGCTTCCCGATGCTGTTGCCGATCGGAGCTGGAAAGCGGACCTCAGCGATGTCGTAAACCAGGCAATGGCTGGAGACGTGATCAAAATCCTCGAGTACCTGATGTCGGACACGCTGGTCGTCAAGCATGGATACGCAGACAAAGAGACCATGGCTCGCGAGCTGCCGCTCGCCGTGGAGGGAATCAAAGGCCCCGACTGCGAGGTCGCCTGGGACGTGTCCTCTCTGTTGGGATTGGAGCTGTGGCTGGAGGTGTTCTTCAAGGAGGGAGTAAAGTCAGAGCCGGGTCCGGTCAGCGTGCGACCATGCCACGGAGCGAAATGAGTCATGAAACACGAGGAAGAGAAGACGCAGAAAAAGAAGGAATACAAGCGTCCCTCACTGTCGATCTACGGTGATTTCAAGCGTATTACCAAGGTCACAACCAAGGGAGGCAACCACCAGGACGGCGGAGGCAAGCCGAGGACTCGTGCCACGGGAATACCTACGTAGGGAGGCTGGGTGCAGAATACGGTCAGCGTGGGGACGAACTCGATACCCGCGAACGCTCCCGAGGTCGGTTGGACAGGGTCGAGGCGAGTATCGGGAGGCGAGTCTGAGCTCCGTGAATACCAGGTATATGGTCTGCGGGTGCGCAGCGACCTCCCTCTACCCTGTCGAGAAGCGAGCGAACCGGG
>CALAKE010000232.1 GCA_937922775.1 uncultured bacterium
ACGTTGCGGAAGCGGTCGGGCTTGTCGAGTCCCTCGACCCAGGGTGGCCAGCGGACGTTGTAGGAGGGCTTGAACCTCGTGAGACGGGGCACGTACCAGCTCTCTCGGGTAGCCGTGGCCTCGATGCCTTGAATGGCGAAGTCCGTGCACAGCCCGACGTGCTCGATGCCGCTAACATTCACAGCATGGTCGATGTGGTCGACGTAGTCATCGAGGGATGCATCGGCCGTTGGCCCCACGAAGTAGCCGAGCGCCACAATTCCCACCATCCCGCCCCTCTCCCCGAGGGCGCGTAGGTGCGAGTCGCTCTTTGCGCGCGGGTGGTAGTGGAGTGCCTTGCACATCGTGTGTGTGAAGGCGGGAGGTCGGCTCGAGAAGGCGATCCCGTCGGAGGTAGTCCCCTCTCCACAGTGGGAAAGGTCTACGAGAATGCCCAGCTCGTTCATCTTCTCGACACAGTCGACACCGAAGTCCGACAGCCCCGACGCGAGGCGCTCCGTGCAACCATCGCCGAGTAGGTTCCTGGAGTTATAGGTGAGCTGGATGAAACGTGTGCCTGCCTCGTAGAGCCGATCCAGGTTGTCTACGTCGTTGCCGATGACGGTGGCGTTCTGGAACCCCCGTATCACCGCCAGCTTTCCCTCCCGCTTGGCACGCTCGATATCGGCCGCGCGCGTGCAATCGATGAACACGTCGGAGCGCTGCCGGATACGCTCCCGCCATTCTTCGAGAGCCCTCATTCCCACCTCGAAGTCGCGGCTCGCCAGGCTGGTCTGAATAGCCGTATAGCCCGACTCCCGCCAAGCCGCGAATCCCGCATCGTCCCACTCCTGGTTCGTCAGGGAGTCGACGATGATGGAACGATCGTAGAGGGCGTCGATTTCAGGAGAAGGCCGCCTGACCTGCACAGGTCGCCGGGCCGATAGGCCCATAGTGGCCGTAGCTGCAGTGCCCATCGAGGCGCTCTCCAAGAAGTCACGTCGACTCATCTTCATGGGGATCCCCCCTGTGTTTGACGAAAACGGAGGTAGAGCATGTTCGGTGCGTCCGATCGGGCGGCAACGATGTCGGGCAGGCCATTGCCGTCGACGTCGCCGATCGCCAACCCGTAGACGGCGCCCTCTCCCTTTCCCAAGTGGCTTCGCGTGAAATGATGGCCGCCCCCGGCATTGAAGAGCAGGGCACTCCGAGAGCCGGCATTGCCGATCACCACATCTTCATCGCCGTCTCCATCGAGGTCGGCCACCGCCAAGGAATACACGCTGTCGGCAGGATCTCCGACCGCGCGCCGCTCCGCGAACGAGGCGTTGCCGCGGTTGAGATACAGCCATACACCACCTTCGATCTGATCCCCCACAATGATGTCGAGCAGGCCGTCACCGTCGAGGTCACCGAGGGTCACGGCGCGGGCTGCTGAACGACTGGGTCCCACAGAGTGGCGCTCGTCGAAGCCGCCGTATCCATCGTTGACGAACAGGTAGCTTTGGCCACCGTCACGATGGGGCACGAACAAGTCGACGAACGCGTCGCCGGTCAGGTCGCCGGCCGCGATCGTCGTGGCGGATTCGCCCGACAGGACATCGCAGGCAGGGAAGCCTCCGTGGCCGTCGTTGAAGCACACGTAGTTGGCGCTGAGATTATCGGGGCCGCCGCGGTTGGCGACGATGATCTCAGGACGCTCGTCACCATTCAGGTCGGCCACCGTGACGTTGCGCGTCGGCCACTCCGGATCGCCAAACGTACCGACGAGGCTGAAATGGCTCTGGCCGTCGTTGAAGTAGATGCGCTTGTCGTCGGGGCGATCATTGCCGACCACCAGGTCGAGGTCGGCGTCGCCGTCGAGGTCGGCAAGGGCCGCCGTGTAGGTGCGATCCGCCGAACCGCCAACCTCATGCCGGAGCGCGAACCCACCGGCGCCGTCGTTGAGCAGAACGACGTCAGCCAGGGGCCAGTGGCGTCCCTTCGCCAAAACGATATCGAGGTCACCGTCGCCGTCGAGATCGCCGAGGCTGGCGTTGGCGCTGGTTTCAGCAGTCTCCTCGAGCGCCACGCCCCGACTGAACCGATCGCTCGGAGACCACTGCCCTCCTGGTGCGCCCTGCCCTGTCGAGGTCAGTACAACGAGAACCAATCCACAGACAATAGATTTCATCGAGCCTCCTCTGGACCTTTGCCCGCGGACCGGCGGCGCGCGCGCATCCCGTCCAGCACCGTTCGTCCGGCCTGCCGTATCAGCTCATCGATGTCGTCGGTGGCCTGGATCTGCCCGTCGATCACCAATGATGCCAACCCGTGCACGGTGCCCCAGGCGACATATGCCTGTGCTCGGGCATCCTGCCGCTTGATCCGGCCGCTGCGCTGGTAGGCCTGGATAACATCAACCAGGTGTTCGTATAGGGCGTTGGCCGCCGCGCGCAGTTCCGGCAGGTCTTCGCGAGCCAGGGCCTCCTTGCCGTACATCAAGCGATAGTGAGCCGGATTCTCGAGGGCGAACCGCACATACTCCTCGCCCATGCTCCGGAATCTCTCGATGCTGGCTCGCGGAGCGTCGGCGTCAATCGTCTCCAGTCGTTCGCGGAGGCGGTCGAACCCCGAAGCGGCGACCGCAGCCAGAAGCGCATCCTTGTCACCGAAGTGACGATAGGGAGCTGTCCGTGAAACGCCCAGGCGGTGGCCGATCGCCCGCATGGTCACGCTCGCGGCCCCTCCCTCGGCGATCATCTCGGCCGCTTCGGCAACCAGCGCCTCCCGAAGGTTACCGTGGTGATATGCGCTGCCCCTGTCGTTCATGCGGCAAGTATCGCTGACAATGTTGACGACATCAACATCGAGCCTATATGTTGACGGTGTCAACGTCGAATGCTCTGGCACGGCTGAATCTGCGTCTATATTCGAGATCGCGTAGGGGGCCATATGGGACACAGTTGCAGGGGATATCCTGGTGACCTCCAGTAGCGGGAACGGTTCGACTACGCTGGCGGCCCCATGGGCGGCGGCCTGATATGCGGCGAGCGGCCTTCAGCTTTTCCTCTCATCGAGAGCGGCACCTCTGGACCTGGGCGCTGGCCGTCGTGGTGGCGATCTACTCGACCCTCGGCCTGGCGCAGACTTTGGCCGGAGCACTGCGCGACCGCGGCCTGCTCGAAGCCACGTTTGTCTTCTGCTTTGTCCTGGTCTTGGCGACCATCGTGACGCAGGAACTGAAGGTGCGGCCACGAGGAATTGAGATCGGAGTTGTGCTGGGCGTTGCGGCCTCATACCTGATGGTGTTTATCCGGATGGCAATCCCAGAGGAGCGCACCCACCTCATCGAGTACGGCGTGGTAGCCGTCTTCATCCATGCAGCGCTCACGGAGCGGGCGAGCCAGGGTCGCCGCGTCCTCGTTCCCGCCCTGCTCGCCATTCTCGCGACGGCGCTGGTCGGAGTATTCGACGAGTGCATTCAGGCAATTCTGCCCAGCCGTGTGTTCGACCCCCGTGACATTCTGTTCAATGTCGTGGCAGCGGTGATGGCGGTCGCAGCGAGCGTGGCGCTGAATTGGGCGCGGAGGCGGAGCCCACGAGCCTGACAACGTAGCCGGCAGGATTAGCAGCACCGGTGTCGGTCAACATTCGAGTCTCGGGAGGCCAACCGCTCAGGGAGGACCCGGGTCAGTGATCTCGTAGACCACGTCCTGGTCGAACACGGCGACCTCACGGAGCGCCTGCATCTCCTCCACCCGGCGACGCATTCCCTCGCGAATTCCAGGCCTGAGATCTCCATAGTGCACGATCAATCTGCGGGCACCCATTTCGTAGGCGAGCCTGACTGTCTCCCGCGAGGGGAATGCCTGCATGTCCCGACGGAAGGCCTCGTATCGATCCGAGGTGAAGCCGCTCGCCCCGTCCAGCCGCGGCTTACCGTGGTAGAGGACGTACATCTGCCGGCGCAGGTCCGTCGAGCTTTCCACACTATTGCCGCCCGGGAGAGGGACTTCGAGAACCGGTCTCGTATCCGGCTGTTCCGCCAGCCAGCCGTACACGGGGGGCATCGAGGCACGATCCGGATACGGCACGAAGGGCAGGTCCGGACACCAGGCCAGAGCTCCAGATGCGAGCAGGGCGCCCGCCAGAAATGGGGAGCCGAAGCGTGGATACCGACGCGCGAGCACGTCAAGACCGTAGCCCGCCAGAACGGCGGTCGCCAACGCCACAAGGACGGCAAATCTACCCGGCGTCCTCATGCTGGAGAATCCGGGAACGAGGTAGTAGCAGGCCGCATAAGGCAGAGGAATCCAGAGGCAATACCCACCAACATGCAAGAACGGCCCGAGGGAGAGAACAAAGCCGGAAACCAGCAGCACCGGAAGGTATCCCAACTCTGCCCACCTTCCGGAGATGCCGCGGGCTCGCTCCAGCATGGTTTCCCGGCCGCTCCGTGTTTCGAGAGGAGTCGGCCCCACCCCTCCCCGGCGGACCGCAGCAACCGCCACCGCGGCCAGGCACACCGCCACGAAACCGGGAAAGAATCCAGCCCAGTCAGCAGCCAGCGGCGGAAAGATCTGGGCCAATACGTTGTCTGAGCTCAAGCGCAGGTAGTCAAGGAGGTCTGCTGACAACCTAACGGTCTCGCTGAATGGGCGATCAAACTCCGGCATGGCCCGTTTCTGGAGGAGATATGGGAGGGCGCTCGGCGCTACCAGGACGGCGCTCATCGAAGCCAGTGCGGCCGCCTTTCCCCAAGGTAGCTGTCGCCATCGTCCGGGCTCCCGCAAGCCCTCCCACATCGTGAGCATCACGAGAGCCATGGCTAGATGAAACGTCCCGTACCAGCCAAAGTAGCTCTGGACAACAAGGGTGAGCGCCGCCCCGATGCCATGGCCGGTATTCTGCGTGCGGAGAAACCTCACAGCGAAGAAGAGAGCCAAGGGCAAGAATTGGGTTTGGATCTGGTTCAAGCAGCCGAGGTGGCTGAACCGGTAGGGACAGAACGCAAAAAGGAACCCGGCGAGACAACTTCCCGACCTGGATATGCCGTAAAGCCTTGCGAGCCGGTAGGTGAAGTAGGCCGAGGCAACGAAGGAGAAGATAATCAGAGAGTTGTAGGCTGCCCCGAGTCCGAAGACCTCAATCAGAGGTCCGGCAAGCACCGCCTCCCCCAACATGTGATCCATGTAGGTGAGTGTCCGGACCTCGGGATAGAAGATCGGCGCGTTGAAGACCTCGAGTGGATGGGTCGTCAGGCCATGCCATCCCCACCCGAGCAGAAACACATGCAACAGCGCGTCAAAAGGTGTGCCCACGGCGGGCAAGTGCGAGCTGAAGCTCCTGACGAGGGGCCAAGTCAGAACGATAGAGGCAAGGGTGTAGAACGGGACCAAGAGGAAGCTGCAGCGCCTCGAAAACCCTGATCCTTCCTGCATATCACCAGTTCAGGCCTGCATCCCCTCCCTACTCCGGCACGACAACCTGCGGCGTCCACGTCGCAGGCATCCCTGCCCGGAAGTACTCCAGTGTGGCACCCACGGGGAACGCAGGAATGTGTGCCATGGAGCGGAGCTCCTGTAGAGCGTCGGACGTGCTGACCCGTTCCCTCGCGCACACCAGAAACGCGGTTGTGAGGATTCTCGGATCGTCCGCATAGACCTGGGCGAAGCCCGCGGCGAACCCTCCGGTAACGACGACCAACGCATTCGCGTTGAAGGGTGGAATCTCCGTGAAGAATCCACTTTCATGGGCGATGACCGTGACCGATCCCTGAGGAGGGACCGTCGGTGTGGCCGAGCCGACACTCAAGTCGTCCCAGCCAAAGAACTCTACCTCGGCATCGATGCTGACGGCAGAGGTGTTCACCAGCGACACTGAGGTAAAGCACTGATTCGACCCTCCGGCATTCGTCTCCTCAGCACCCGCGTAACCGATCCTCCACCGCAACGGCCCTACGGTTGACTGGGCAATACCGCTCTCCATCGGGACTCGCCGCTCGACCGCTGCGGTTTCCGTCGAGGACTCGGGCTCCACGGCCATCGCCCTCGGGGCCTCCAGCTGTGTCATCGTCAGCGCCCAAACGCCCACTGCAATCATGCCATGCAACATCTTCGTACCGCGGTCACTACGCATCGCAACTTCCAGGAAAAAGTCGACTCTCTTTTCTGAGTTTATGTATCACCTCTGGAACCTTGAGGTAAACAGGCATTTTCGGGAGAGCGTAGCTCCGGAGGACGGCTGGCTTCGTGCTCGCGCGGGGTCGCTTTGCCCTGGTGGGGATGACCTCGGTATCCAGATCCTGCAGGCCGCAGACCCTCGGGCAGGCCCTCAACGGATGAGATGGATCTCCGAAGGCGGCGGAGTCAGGTACTCGACTCCATTCTCGGTAACGTGCGCACCGTCATGGAACCAGAGATTGAGATGATCCGATCCGTCTTCCATCGAGGCCACCGGCATGTAGATGAACAACTCCATCGCGAAGTGGTGATAGAGCTGAATCGTCATCTCATGCTGCCAGTAGGGTCCCAGAGACCCGACCCTGGGAGGATAGGATCCTTTGCCCAAGCCATGCAGGTCGATTGCCACCTGCGTTTGTTCAGGGCCCAGATCTCGATACTCCTGGTCGTCGTTGACAACGACTCCGACCTCCTCGAGATTCTGCTTGATCAGCTCGAAGGCTTCCGCGGCGGTTTGGCCTACCTTCAGGGTGTTCTCGATGACCCTGCGGATCGTCATCCCCTTCGCCCACAGCTTTCGCACCTCCTCGGGCGGCTCAGTCTCTCCTTCGCGCAACACGTAACCGTACTCGATCTTCATTTCGTAGAAGTTCCCATACTTCCAACGATCCCTGACGCCCTCCAGGTCGTAGTCAGCCTCGGCGCCATGGTCGATCAGGAAGAAGTCGCCCCGTTGGATCTTCTCTTCACCTCGCCGGCTCTCTCCGCGCCTTTCACTGCTGCTGGCACCTTCTCCGAATCGATGACGGATCGAAAGCCCTCCCTCATAGCCGGTGCTCAGATCGTCCGGCCGGGTCACGCCCGGCACGATCTTGGCGAAATCCTTCTCGTACGCCGCGTCGAACTCCTCGCGAATCCGCTTGTACATCGCCAGCTCGCTCGGCACGTAGCCCAGGCGTCGTCGCTCGCCGATGACCTGCCG
>CALAKE010000233.1 GCA_937922775.1 uncultured bacterium
TGCGGGACGGCCACATGCTATTGCGGGTGCGGCCGGGAACCGATGAGGACAAGAGGCGCGCTATCGTGGAGCATTGGTATCGCGAGCAGATCAAGGAGGCGGTAGCCCCTCTATTCGACAAGTGGCAGCCGCTGATGGGAGTGAACGCAGAGCGCCTCTATGTCCGACGGATGAAAACCAAGTGGGGAAGCTGCAACTACCGAGCACACACGATTCGACTCAATACGGAGTTGGCGAAGAGGCCGCCCGAGTACCTCGAGTATGTCGTTGTTCACGAGCTGGTTCACTTACTGGAGCCATCCCACAATGCTGACTTCGTGACGCTGATGGACCGTTTTCTGCCCGGATGGCAGGTCCTTCGTGACGAGCTCAATCGCGTGTCGCTCCACTGAGAAGACCCGAGTTGTCGAAGCGGAGGTCGAAGATCGAGTGATACGTAAATGAAGCCGGAGACAACATGGATGAAGTGAACGTCGAAGATGTTCGCGCGGTGATGGTGGCGGCGCGGGGCTGCGCCATGGAAATGATCCAAAACGCGAGCTACATCCAGCGCGAATTGCCCGATGTCGAGATGCCAGATGAGCTTCGGGCTGAGACGGAGCAAGTCTGTACGGGGCTCATCGGCACCAAACACGACGTCATCTCCGAGCTAGCCGAGCTCGACGAGTTGCTGGGCAGCGGGGACTCGGAGACGGAAGTCGGCGCGCGAGTGAACCGCATCGTCACCTGGCCAGGGCTCGACATCATGCAGATGCACGAGCTCGTCAGCGCGCTCCACTCAGCGGCCAGGGAGAATCCGGATCACGGGGCCGCCTTCGTTCTGGTTGCGGAATCGGCCGCCAACATCGTCAAGGCCTTCGGCCCCGCGGTAGAAGCGGCAGAGAAGATCCGCGGCCAGGCCTGAGAGCCCGATCGCCGGAGCACACTTCGTTACCACTCCTTGCGGGGCCCCTTCATGGCAGCGATGCTCGTGTGCATCCAATCGGCTGAGGCGTCGGCGTGGCATGCCGCATCCGTACCGTACGCACCGTTGCACGACTGTGGGCCATTAGCTTCCACCTTCATGTTGTGGAAGCGTTCCACCAACCTACTCTCGGAGACTCCATATCCAGCCATATGGCAATCGATACAACGCAGCTCCCCAGACTCCATCATCTCCGCCTTTACGGGCACCAGGTCGTGGTACTCGTGGTGGCAGTATCGGCATTGCGCGTTGAGCTGCTTCGGGTCCGACCTGTCGATGAACGTGTAGCTGGCCGGATCCGACCGGTCGGACCCAGGGATCATGTTTGTGACCAGAGACTCCTCGAGGCTTTCGTCGAGCCCGACAGGATGACAGGCGCCGCAAGTCACGCCCGCCCACGTACCCTTCTCGATCGGCACGGCTGCCGCCTCATCCTCAGTGGCTCCGGGGGCGGTAGGAGCATGGCACCACGCGCATGCAGTGTTGACCCGATCCTCGTGACTCTGCGACCGCGCGTGCACGCTCGATAGCCAGCCGTTTCCAGTGATTTCGGGCGCACCAGAAGACACATCCACGCCGACCGCGCGTTTCAGCACATCGCCGCCGTCATCGTGACAATTGGCACAGCGCTCTGCTTCCGAGTAGCGGTAGTGTACGGGTTCGAGGTCGACGAGGCTGAGGACATCCGGTTCATGCTGGCCGTACCCAGCGCCCCCCACGGCGACAGCGAGGGCTGACGAGACCATTGCTATCGTTCTGAGCACGGAGCAACCTCCTTCAAGTTTGGCGCGACCCGGTCATCTTCTGCACCACCGCACCATGCAGCGGTCGAAGCCGAGAATCAAGAAAAGGAGGATGACCAGGGGATCGAGCGGCCAGATATTTCTGGCACCCCCTTGAATACACCGCTGCTTGGGCGCTACTAATCTCGGCTCCCTGTCCAGCAGGGGTCCCGCTTCGAAGGGCGAAACGGGACGGTGGGCGTATTCCTTGACGCCCCACCACAACCATCGAATAAGGAGTCGATCATGGCAGAGACGAAGAAGTTGGTCGTGATGATCACGAGCGGGTTGGATGACGAGCGCTCATCGGTAGCCTTCAGCGTCGCCAACGGGGGCATCACCGCGGGCCTCGAGGTGACAGCTTTCTTGACGAGCAACGGAGTCGATTGGGCCCGCAAGGGTGCCGCGGATAGCGCGCACCCGAACCCGCTGGATCCGCCCATGAAGGACATGCTCCAGAGCTTCGTGGACAGAGGCGGCAAGATCCTGGTCTGTCCTCCATGCGCGAAGGTCCGCGGCTATTCTCAAGAGGACCTTATCGACGGGGTCGTCATCGTCGGATCGAGCGCCATGCACGAGCTGATCAAGGAAGGCGCTGCAACCTTGAGCTTCTGATGCTCCGGACACGACAGGGCACCACGGATCGGGGGACCTCGGTCGGGGTCTCCAGTCCCCGCCCCGCCGCAACTCAGTGGGCCTGGTGGTTGCCGCGGTTCAGTCTCTTCGCCACAGAAAGAACGATATTGCCGGCACCATCCTTGATCGTGATCATCAGCATGTCACGACGCCCGCGCTGTCCAGTATCGGAAAACTCCCACTCCGCCGTCGCTCCCCGAACACCGTTCAGCCGGCCTTTGCCCATCCCCCTGTAGGTGTCGAATTCCGCTCTCGGCGGACGTGACGAGATCGTCGGGTCGTCGTAACAAAATGCCGCTGTCAGCTTCGTCAGATGAAACCGGTTGCCCTTGCCCCAATTGACCTCCAGCCGGTTTGGGCCTTTGGTCGTGTCACAAAGAAGTCGGAAACCGTGCGTCACCCTTTGTCGGCGTTCGGGCCTGACCACGCCGCCACCCGTCATCCGACCCTCGGAAAAGTTCACGGCTGTGGTGATATCACCGTTGGCCGGCGTGAACAGCGTGTCGTTGAGAAACGGGGTGAAGGATCCCAGTACATTGAATCCGTTGCTCCGATCGATGACCTCAAAGCGACGGAGCTCACGGTTAGAGACGACAAGATCGCCCATGCCGTTGAACATCGCGCCCATACCCGTGAGGAAGACCGACCCCGCACCGCCGAGGTGCTCAGCGCGAACATCCCCCGAAGCCGGCATGTTGACGACGCTGTACAGGCCCCGGGGCGCATAGGTCACGCCGAAATTCGCCCATAACAGAAGCGCACCGTCGGCGCCGAAGGCGATGTCCCCTCCCGCAAGATTCACCACCGTGCCCGTGTTCATTTCGACCACGTTGCCGACCGGCGTTGCGAAGGCGCTCGATACATTGAGCTTGTAGAGACGATCGTTGGCGGTGTTGGTGACGTACAGCACTCCGTCCCTAGAAAAGGCCCCCTGGTCGATCCAGCTCTCTCCGAGGGGAACGGTGCCCATGTCCGCGAAGGTCACCAAGCCGATCTCGCTGACGAGACCTGTGTCGAGATCGTAGACGCCCATCCTGCCGTTTGGATTGCTCCATGGGCCATCATCGATGAAGTAGAGCTTCTTGCTATCGGGGGTGACCGCCAGCACATCGATGTTGTCCCAACCCGGGTCGCCGGCACCTGTTGCACCCGGCCCCAGCACGACAAGCTCCTTCAACTCGGCAATTCCGGTACCCGTGTCGAGATCTACGCGAAACAGCGTCGACTTTCCGTCCCGAGGGGCGATGCTGTCGGAGTAATAGATGGCGTGAAACTGATCTTGCGCCAAGGCGTCGCCGCCGAAGGCGAGGATCAGAACTGTCAACAACAACGAAACGCGGCCGATTTCTTTCATGTTTGTCTCTGTCGTCACGAGGAGCATCTCCTTCAGGATCAAGGATCGACGAGTGGCGTCAGGCGATCAATCCCTTTTTTTTTCAACAACTTGCGGATAATCGGCCATCCTGGCATTCCGCTGTGAAATGCTGTCTTTTGGCTCCAAAACCAATCCCGACAGCGAATGATTGATCATCTTGATGCTCCGCTGTGAAATGCTGCCTTTTGGCTCCAACTCGAATCCCGATGAGCGACGGGTCCAGGCGCTTGTCCACCACGTGGGAGGCCGCCGCGACGAGGCGGTCGGCAGCAATGGCGCGGACGGGAGTTACAGCAAATCGCAGATCTTCTTTGCCGCGATTCGTGCGCCGTCCACCGGGATCAGTGGATAGGTCGGGGCCGTGCCAAGATTGGCGACGATCCTGTTTGTCAGGACCTCGGGCGTCGTCGATGAAAGCGTCATCCGCTCCCCCGCCCCGTGTCGGAGCAAGCGCCCAGCTACGTGCACTTCCTGCTCGGAATGGCCCTCGATCGGGAAGTACAGGAATGGGCGCCGCAGGGCGGTCAGCTCCAGGGTGATCGTCCCCCCTCCCTGAACTACCGCGAGGTCACTCGCCGCAAGATGCTCGTGAAGGTCGGGCACATACCCCCGCGCCTCCACTCCCGCCGGCAGGTCGAGGCTCGCAGGGTCGAGACGTGGCCCGCAAACCAACACCATCTGCACGCCAGCGATCCGCTCCGTCAGGAGAGGGAACGTGCGCCCGCATAGCTCGAGCAGGCTCTTCCCTATGGCCGTCCCCCCGATGGAACCGATGACGAGGGGTCGGTCATCGTAGCCGAGCTTCCCCCGTAGGAAGGCCCGATCCTGCAGATCCTCAGGATCGAATGGAAGGATGTAACCAACAAACTCACAGAGCTTCTCCGCCCACTCGCGGCGGTTCGGCAGCAGGAGACCGAAGGATGTGTCGGGAACATCCTCCAGCTCGCCAACGAAGAGGGTGAGATCGACGTAATCTGCCGGCTTGTTCATTCCGCTGGACCACTTTCTGTTCCAGAAGTGCACGCCCAGCCTCTCCAGCGGATTGCGGGTCATCGCATCGAATCCTATGAAATCCAAGATCATGACGAAGGGGCGTTTCTTGCGGCCAGGGTCTTTCTTGTAGGCAATCAGAATCTCGTAGGTCTCGTCACCCACGATGAGGTCGTATCCGCCCGACGCAACCACGCGATCCACCACGGCGACATTACGCGACCACTGACGCTGAAGGCCGAGACCGTACTCGATGAGATTCAGACGGCTTCCCCGCGCGGCGTGCTCTGCGATCTCGTTTTCATCGACCAGGTCCGCCGACTCTGGCAGCAGATTCTCTCCGGCTTCATGAAGAACTCGGTCGACAGGCGGTGCCGCAAGCCAGTGAACCTCGAGATCATCCGACTGGCTGCGAAGCTCCCGCGCGATGGCGAGGTCGCGGCTGATGTGACCGAGCCCCAGGGACCCGCTCATGTAGAGAATTCTATTCTTGGACATCTGGGGAACCCTCGCGGCGCATCTCCCCTCCTCAATGGGCGAGACTCGCCTCAGTGTGCCCTATTTGCTCGCCGGCAAGAACAGGATCCCGGGGCCCGATTCTGCAATCTACTGGAAGATCAAAGGGGGAACAACGGGCAGTCCATATCCGCTACGCCCTTGATCCCCTCGACGGTAATGGTGGCATCACGGCGGGCATCGAGGTCGCCCGTCCTGGGCGGCTATGGCTTCGGTCCCAGCCCCACAGGCACACGAGCTCCTGACAGGTTCCCGGGAAACGACGATCTTGCGCTTCTAATTGCCTGCGGCCTCGTCGATCCGGAAGACGTAAAGGTTCATATTGTTCGCTTGGAGGAATGTCTCGATGCGCTCCAGCCGGTAGCCGGCGGTAGCCATTGCGGCTTCCATTTCTTCGGGCGTCATGTACTCCGACCTCTCATCCCGCGGCAGCCACTCACCGATCGCCAGCATCCCGTCGGGTTTCAGCGATGCTCTGGCGTTGCGCAGCAGCGTGACCGGATCGTCGAAGTGGTGGAACGAGGAGATGATGAAGATGAAGTCCAGCTCGCCCGCCGGCAGCTTGGGATCGGCAACGTCGCCGACGATGGTCTCCACATTGGTGAGTCCCCCACGCGAGCAGCGTTGCTCCAGATGTAGCAAGGCTGCCGCGTCGATGTCTTCCGCGTAGATCTTGCCGCTCTCCCCTACCCTGACGGCCAACTGCACCACGTAGCGGCCCCTACCGGCGCCGATCTCCGCACCCCGCATCCCCGGCTCAATGCCGATAGCGTCCATC
>CALAKE010000234.1 GCA_937922775.1 uncultured bacterium
ATCCACGCCCCCTCAATTTCGACCAAGAGCTTGGCCGTGGGCGCCTGATGCTGGCTATCATCGCTGCTCTCATCCTCTTGAGCAGCTTCATCCTGGTGCCGGTCCGGCTCTAGCAAGCCGGAACGTGGGGCCCAGGCTATCGTCCCTTCCACTCCGGCTTGCGCTTGCCGAGGAAGGCCCCCATACCCTCTTTCTGGTCCTCGGTCGCACAGGCGAGGCCGAACAGATTCGCCTCGATGACCAGCCCCTCGGTGAGCGTCGTCTCGAGCCCCTGGTTCACTGCCTCGAGACAGTAGCGCATGGCGACCGGGGCCTTGCTGGCAAGAGTCTCCGCTAGCTCTCGAGCTCGAGACAGAAGCTCGTCGTGCGGTATCACCTCATTGACGAGCCCGATTTCCTTCGCTTCCGCCGCACTGATGTGGCGGCCGGTGCAGATCAGATCCAGGGCCCGCCCCTTGCCCACCAGACGTGCCAGCCTCTGGGTGCCACCGTGGCCCGGCAGGACGCCGAGGTTGATCTCGGGTAGGCCGATCTTTGCCGCATCGGAGGCCAGCCGCAGATGGCATGCCAGCGCCAACTCGCATCCACCGCCCAGGGCAAATCCATTGATCGCGGCGATCACCGGCTTCCCCAGCCCCTCGAGCTTGTCCATGACGGACTGGCCATACCGGGCCACCTGCTGCCCATCGGTTGCCCCGAGGACCGCCAACTCGTTGATATCCGCCCCGGCTATAAATGCCTTGTCGCCGGAACCCGTGATCACGATCGCCCTGGCTTCGTCGTTGGCGACCAGCGCATCCAGTGCCTGAGAGAGCTCCTTCAGGGTGGCCGCGCTCAGAGCGTTGAGCACCTTCGGCCGGTTGAACGTGATGGTGGCGACGCCGCCATCGATCTCCACGAGGATATTTTCGAAATCGCTCATCATGACGCTCCTGGTCGGATCGCGGACCCGCGATTCTATTTGCTGTAGTCGTAGAAACCCCTGCCGGTCTTCCTGCCATGTCGCCCCGCCAGCACCATGCGCCGCAAGAGCGGAGGCGGTGCAAACTGATGCTCTCTGAACTCCTCGTACATGATGTTGGCAATGTAGTAGGTAGTGTCGATACCCACCAAATCGAGGAGCGCAAACGGTCCCATCGGGTAGCCGCAGCCCAGCTTCATCGCCTGGTCGATATCTTCCATCTTGGCGAGGCCCTCGTCGAGCACACGAATGGCATCAAGCAGGTAGGGCACGAGCAACCTGTTGACGATGAACCCTGTCCTGTCCCTGGCGACAACCACGACCTTGCCGAGCCCTTGGCCGAACGCTTTCACCTCCTCAACCACCGAATCGTCGACCAGCATCGTGCCGACAACCTCGACCAGCTTCATCAAGGGCACGGGGTTGAAGAAATGAACTCCAACGACGCGGTCGGGCCGACCTGTCGAGACCGCCAGTTCGGTGATGTTCAGAGACGATGTGTTGCTCCCGAAAATCGCCCCAGGACCACAGATTTCGTCCAGGTTGCGGAAGATCTCGAGCTTCATCTCGCGATTCTCAGTGGCCGCCTCGATGACGAGGTCACACTCGGCGAAGCTCCCCAGGTCAGTGGTCCCGGTGAGGTTTCCCAGAGTCGACTGCATCTCCTCCTCGGAGATCTTGCCTTTCTCGACACCCTTTCCCAGGAACTTCTCGATGCTGGCCATACCTGTGGCCAGCAGATCATCATTGATTTCGCTGACGATGGTCGCGTGACCCGCCCGGGCACAAACTTGGGCGATGCCACGGCCCATCAGACCGCAACCGACCACCCCGACGCGCTCGATAGCCATGGTGCGACTCCTTTCCGACACGAATCCTGATTCCTCAACCGCTCACTACTCACTACCGCTCTTCATCATCCGGCCGGCGCCGCTCGGACGACCCTTCCCTTGCGGACCGCCTCCAGATTAACACCAGCGCCGATACCACGATCAGCGCCCCGACGGAGTCGGCGATCCAGTCGCTGAATGACACCGACCGCCCCGGCACAAAGCTCTGATGTAGTTCATCGAGTGCTCCGTAGACGATGGCAATCGACAGCGCCAGAATCGCCGCACCGGCTGAGCGATGGCGCGGATCGAAGCCGCGGGAGGCGCCGTAGAGGCAAGCAATGGCGAGCACACCGAACTCGACACCATGCAACAGCCAATCCGGCGGAATACCGGCCACATATGGAAGTCGAGACTGGTGCGATATGAATGCGATGCCGGCCATGAGCACGGCAGCGGGGATCCAGTAGGCCCAGGTACGCAACAAGAAGTTCCCTGAATCAGGAGGAAATGAAGTACATGACCCAGGCCAGGGCGACCGCAGTGCCCACGAGGCCAAGGGCAATCCAGAACCCCAGTCGGATCGCGTCACGACGGTCGGAGCGCAGCATGGCTCCGAGCACGGCGCCCACTGCGATGGCGAACAAGCACAGATAGAGGAAGTGACTGTGCACCTATCTCCGTCCCAGCGCGACGTCGTATGCGTCGAAGATGACCAGCATGTTCAGGAGGCCGGCGACCAGGGTAAACGTGTTTCCATATTCGAAGGTGCCCGAGCGAATGTCGCCGCGGCCGAGGCCCAGAGCGTGAACGATAACGTATGGCAACCCGATGCCGGCGCTCCCGATGGTTGCCAGGTAGCTCAGGGGCATGCCTTGTTCAGGCTCGTAAATCTTGCCGTCGAGGGCGATCCCCATGACGAACATGGCCACGATGATGGCGCCGAATAGAAGGCCACGCAGGATTCGTCCAGAAGCCAAGTGTCCCAATCCGGGCATGGCCCATCCGAGAACGCAGATGACCAGCACTCGTATCGTGTCGACTGGAGACGCCTCGACCCCGTCGCCGGCATTCTGCGGTGGGTCGTTGTCGGGAGATGAGACCTTCGGTCCCAACTTCTCGGAAGCAGTCATTCGCACACCAAACGCGG
>CALAKE010000235.1 GCA_937922775.1 uncultured bacterium
CACCTGGATCACATCCTGAGAGCCCATCACGCCACTTACGGCGGAGGCCGACACCACTCCCACAGCGCAAAGGAGTGCGCCAGTCATGAAAAATGCTCCGGCTGATCGTCTGGTCGTGTTCATTGCTTCCGCCTTTGTTGAATCTTCTCGTTCGGCGTTAGAATGCCCCTGCTTCCATCGTCAACATCAGGCATGCGTCGAATCATCACGGAGATCTGGTGTGGTCGGCACTGAGATCAACCACTACAAGATCCTCAGCAAGCTCGGCAGCGGCGGAATGGGCGAGGTCTACGTGGCCGAGGATACCAAGCTCAACCGCCGCATCGCCCTGAAGATACTCCCTCCTGAGCTGGCAGAGAAACCGGAGCGGCGTGAGCGCTTCGAGCGTGAGGCGCAAGCCGTGGCCGCCCTCAACCACCCGAACATCATCACGATCCATTCGGTCGAGGAATCTTCCGATGTCGAGGGGCACGAGGGCTCGGTTCATTTCCTCACGATGGAGCTGGTTGAAGGGCAGACCCTCGACGAATCAATTCCGCAAAAGGGATTCTCGCTCGATCGCTTCTTCGAGGTCGCCGTTCCCGTGGTCGATGCCATCAGCGCCGCGCATGACAAGGGCATCACGCACCGCGACCTGAAGCCGTCCAACATCATGATCACCAAGGATGGAAGGGTGAAGGTGCTTGATTTCGGCTTGGCTCGCTTCGATGACGGCCCGCTGGAGACGGCCGCGACTCAGGCCTCAGAGCGACTCACCGGCGAGGGTCAGATTCTGGGAACCACCGCCTACATGTCGCCCGAGCAGGCCGAGGGCAAGCCAGCCGACCACCGCTCGGACATCTTCTCGCTCGGGATCATCTTCTACGAGATGGCCACCGGGGAACGGCCTTTCAAGGGCGACACGCAGATTTCGATGATTACGTCGATCCTGCGAGACGAGCCGACCTCGATTACCGATGTGAGACGGACCTACCCCCGCCACCTCGGGCGCATCATCAGCCACAGCCTCGAGAAGGATCCGCAGCGCCGCTACCACTCGTCCATCGACCTGCGCAATGACCTCGAGAGCCTGCAGGAGGAGATCGACTCTGGCGAGAGCCTGGCCTCCGGGCTCTCGCACGCTGAGCTAGCGGCAGCCCAGCGGGCAGGAGCGCGAAGCTGGCTCGCCTATGCGGCTGTGGTGATCCTGGCAGCCATCGCAGCGAGTGTGTGGGGGTACCGCCAGCTCTGGGGTGGCGCGGGCGGCGAGTCCGAGCCTTCCCGGGCTATTGCTGCAGACGCTCGCCCCTCCCTGGCTGTGCTCTACTTCGACAACGTCAGCGGCGAGGAGGAGCTCGACTGGCTCAGGACCGGCCTCACCGAGATGTTGGTTACGGACCTTTCGCAGTCGCCCGACGTGAGAGTTCTTGGAACCGATCGTGTTTATGAGATTCTGGGTGGAATCGGTGATGCTGACAGCGGAGAAGGATCCTCCGCGGCAGTTCGCGCGGTCGCAGAACAGGCGCATGTCCAGAACGTGGTTCTGGGCAGCTTCATGCAAGCCGGCGACACGATCCGCATTACGGCACGGCTGCAAGATGCCGTGAGCGGTGAAGTGTTGGCCTCGGAGCAAGTGGATGGATCGGGGGAGTCGAGTATCTTCACGATGGTCGACGATCTGACCCGGCGCCTGCGGACACGACTGGCTCTCTCCCCGGCCCCCGAGGATGGATTCGATCGTGGGATCACCGAGGTCACCACCGATTCCGTCGCGGCCTACCGCTATTTTGTCGAGGCCAACCGTCTCCATAGCGCGGGAAACGTGATCGCCTCGATTCCTCTGTTTGAACAGGCGCTGGAAATCGACCCGGACTTTGCCCTGGCCCTGGCCAAGCTGTCGATCATCTACAGCAATATCTACGACCTGGATCGCTCGCTTGCATACGCGGGGCAGGCGCTCGAGCACGTCGATCGTCTCACCTTGCGCGAGCGCTTGTACATCGAGGGTGCGTACAACTCGCTGCGACCGGCGACGAAGCTGCAGTCGGTGCAGGCCTACGAGAGGCTTATCGAGCTTTATCCCGACTTCACGGCGGCTCGCAACAACCTGGCGGCAGGATACTCGGAGCACGGCCGCTACCAAGAGGCTCTGAGTCTACTCGAAGGCCTGGCAAGTGCCAGAGATACCTTTCAGGGCGTTTATGGAAACATGGCTAACGTCCACTCCGCCTTGGGAGACCTCGACACGGCCAGGGAATCCCTCGAGCTCGCTGTCTCCTACTTCCCGGAGACCGGCGCGATGTACCGGAACCTGGGGTACTTGCTCGTACGCACGGGCGATTTCGAGGCTGCCGAGCAGGTGATGGCCCGGGCGACCGCTCTGTTCCCTGGCGATCCCTTCACCACCGGCGGAATCGCCGAGATGCTCATCCTGCGCGGCGAATACTCGGGGGCCGAGGATCTCGCCGGCGAGCTGCAAGCCCTGCCGATACCTGCGGCGCAGGCCTGGGGCGTTTTGCTCCAGGGCAGCGCCATCTTGCATCAGGGCAAACTGGGTACGGCGGTGGCCACCTTCGAGCTGCTTGGGGAAGAGAGCGCCTCGTCCATATTCAGGGCCATGGGGCGGATATTGGCCGCCGAGCTTGCCCTTGCGCAGGGTGCTCCGGCACGGGCGTTGGCGCTCGCCGAGACTGCGGCGCAGGAATCGGAGGGGTTCGAGCCGGAGCTGTCGGCACGCCGCTGGGTCTCGCTGGCACAGCAGCGGCTCGGCAGAAGTGAGGAAGCGACCGCCACCATGGCAGAGCTGGTCGCTCAGCTGGCTGACGTGCCGCTTCACTCTGCCAGGATCGAGGAGCACCTCTACCCGGGACTGCTCGCCCTGGAGCGCGGAGAGACTCAGGCAGCCATCGCTGCCCTGAGCGAGGCCGAGGGACTGCTCCCCGTCCACGGCGATGTGTACGGCCCCGCCCGCGCCGCGCATGCACCGGTCTGGTTCGCCCTCGGCTCGGCCCTGCTGGAGTCCGGTGACGACGAGGGCGCCGCGGAGCGCTTCCAACGCATGGTCGATAGCTATGCAGAGCGCTCCATGTGGCCGTTGGAGTACGTTCGCAGCCTCTACTTCCTCGGCAAGATCCACCTGGAGCAGGGCAGTACAGCGCAGGCACGAGACTACCTGCAGCGTTTTCTCGACCACTGGGGCGCCGGCGAGATCGACCATGAGCGTGTAGACGAGGCGCGAGAGTTGCTGGCCGGCCTCCAGTAATCTGATTGCCGCATTGGGTGGGCTCCCGCCACCCTCGCCGCGTTGGTTCTCTCCGCAGGCTAGGTCGTGAAACGCACCGCCGTGCCGTTGGCAGAAACCATCAGCATGCTGCCGCTCTGGCCCACCTGGATGGTCTCATAGTCGAGGTCGACACCGACCACGGCGTTGGCGCCCATCTCCTGCGCCTGTTCACACATCTCCTGGATGGCCACCTCCTTGGCGTGGCGCAGCTCCTTCTCGTACGCGGCCGAGCGGCCGCCAACGATGTCGCGGATTCCTGCGAAGAGATCCTTGAAGATGTTGGCCCCCATGATGGCCTCACCACTCACGAGCCCCATGTAGTTGGTAATCGTCTTGCCTTCGATCATCGGTGTGGTGACTACGAGCATGGTCAGCCCCCTTTCATGTGACAACAGATTGGCAGCCGGGGCGCCCATGCTAGCATTTCGACCATCCGACGCCCTGGAGGCGTGCCCGCCCGAGGTTGGAGGCTCTGGCACGCTTCTGCAGCCACCGAGGTTGCCATGTCCCTGTCGATGGACCGTCGTCAATGGTTGAAGTCGAGCGCGCTGGTAGCAGCCTCCCTGGCGCTGCCACGTGATCTCGCCGCGACACCGCACGCCGCCCAATCCGCGCACCCGCGCGACCTGCAAGACATCGTCAAGCTCAACTCGAACGAGAACCCGTTCGGTATCTCGCCGAAGGCACGCGAGGCAATCGTCGAGGCGGCCGAGTTTACCCATTACTACCCGCATCCTGCCTATCCAGAGTTGGTCGACCTCATCGCCCGTGACAATGACCTGACCAGCGATCACATCATGCTGGGGGCAGGGTCCACTGAGCTGCTCTGCCTCGCCGGCTTCCGCTTCGGCGCCCAGGGGGGCAAGGTGGTCATGGGAGACCCGAGCTACTTCGACGCGCACGACTTCTACGTCAGGGTGGGCGCCGACCTCCGGCTCGTGCCGCTCAACGAGGCTTTCGAGCACGATCTCGATGCGATCGACCGGCGCCTGACGTGGGATGTCAATCACGTCTATATCTGCAATCCTAACAATCCCACGGCGACGGTAGTCGACCCATCGGCCCTGCGCTCGTTCTGCGAGGAGGCCGGCCGCCGAACCATGGTCTTCATCGACGAGGCCTATCACGATCTGGCGCTGGATCCATACGAGTCGATGGTCGATTTGGTTCGGGACGGGGAGAACCTGATCATCTTTCGTACGTTCTCGAAGATTCACGGTTTGGCAGGAGCGCGCGTTGGATACGCCATGGCCAAACCGGAGATCATCGAGCAGATCGAGGAGATGAGCACCAACTTCGCGCCGATATCCAACTTGAGCATTCGGGCAGCGATTGCCAGCTACGAGGACACCGAGTTCTTGGACACGTGCCGGGCCGCGAATCACGAGGCGCGAACCCATCTGTATACGACACTGGATCGGCTGGGCTACTTCTACGTCCCCTCTCACACCAACTTCGTGCTCTTTCGTATTCGGCGCGATCGGCGTGAGGTTCAGCAGGAGTTCAGAGACCGCAGTATCATGCTGCGCACGTTCACGATCAACGATACGCCTTGGATCCGGGTCAGCATGGGCACGCCGGAGCAGATGGGCGCGTTCGAGGAGGCTCTCGAGGCAATCGCTCCGTAATCCTCCTCGCCGGGCCGTTCAGTAGATACAGGTCGGTCGGCGCCTGGGAACTATTTCACATCATTTGTCTGTGGCACGATTCGACGATGATTTGCCGGCCAATGTAAGCGGAACTGCAAAGAGATACTGCACTTTCCGTGCATTCGCGGTACAAAGAGAGCTTGTAGTCTGAGGATTCCAATTTTCCCGTAGCGAATTTGGACTCGATTTTCACAAGAAAACAGTGGAGAGAACTGTCATGGCAGAGATCACCTTGCAGGGCGACCCGATCAACACGTCAGGCTTCCTGCCGCTCGTCGGCCAGCAGGCCCCGAATTTTGCGCTCGTCGCCGCAGACCTGAGCGAGAAGAAGCTATCCGACTTCCGCGGCAAGAAGGTTGTCCTCAACATCTTTCCGAGCATCGACACGGACGTATGTGCGACCTCGGTTCGGAAGTTCAACGAGGAGGCCTCTGGGCGTGATGACACGGTGGTCCTCTGCATCTCGGCCGACCTACCGTTTGCAGCCGGCCGTTTCTGTGGAGCCGAAGGTCTCGAGGATGTGGTGACCCTCTCGGTCTTTCGAAACCACACGTTCGGTGATGAGTACGGTATGCGGATCGTCGACGGGCCGCTCGCCGGCCTGCTGGGTAGGGCGGTTCTCGTTGTGGATGAGCAGGGTACGGTGATCCACGCCGAGCTCGTTCCCGAGATCGCCAAGGAGCCCAACTATTTCGCCGCGATGCAGATGCTCTAGTAGCCACACCGCCGCTGCCCAGCGGTGATAGGCAGGTGTTCACCTGACCAGGCCCTCAGGGGCCTGGTCTTCCTTTCTCAGAGGAGGGAGTCGAGAACCGCACCGGGTGCCAGCTCTTCAGCCTCGACACCAGGGCGAAACAGAATCCCACCCGAGCTACCCGCCAGACGTAACGAACCGCCCTCTCGGTGCAGCACGGCGCCCTCCCGTATGCCGATCACCGGGACATCGTTGAAGACGTGAAACTCGTTGATGCGAGTCTCCCGGGTCTCACCCATGTGCTTGGAGCCGGCCTCCGGGTCGATGTAGTGGGGATTGATGTTGAAAGGCACCAACCCCAGCGCGTCGAACGAGGGTGGATAGACGATGGGCATGTCGTTGGTCGTGCAGATGCTGAGGCCCGCCACGTTCGATCCTGCGCTGGCGCCCATATAGGGGATGCCCGAATCGACCCGCTGTCGGATCTCCTCGAGCACACCCGCCGCATGCAGATCGCGCAGCAAGACAAAGGTATTGCCACCGCCAATGAAGATGGCCTCCGCCTCACGCACGGCTCGACGCGCATCTGGTGACGCGTGCAAACCCATGACCGAGATGTCGATCTCGGCGAAGCGCTCCCGCGCGACGCTGGTGTACTCGTCGTGGCTCATGCCACCGGGTCGGGCGAACGGTACGAACAGCAATCGCCTCACGCCCTCCAGAAACGCGCGTATCTCGGCGTCGCAGTATCCCAGGTAGCCGCTCCCATAGACCTTGGATGTGCTGAGCAGAAGGACTCTTCGAATCATCGTGACATCTCCTCAGGAGCGCCGCAGAAGGTGCCAATCGCCGACATCACCTCACGCTGCAGAGCAACGCCGACGGGGCGATTCACCAACGTGCCGTTGACCACCAGTGTCGAGGATCCACCGCCATCCAAGTTCACTGCATCGACGGCTCCAACGCCCCTCAGGAGTGCTGCGAGCTCCTCGAGATTCACGCCGCGGCTACCCGGTTGCCGTCCATCGACAACCATCAGGATCAGCGAACCGTCAACCGTCCGCGCCGCGGCCGTGCGCGGGTGCACGTCGGGAATTGTCGTACCGAAGAAGACTTCCTCGTCAGCAGTAATCCTTGTTTGCCCGTCCACCACCAACGCAGGGCCGGCACCGATCGCATCACGTACGTCCCAGACCTCCGCAGTGCTGTAGTCGAGCGGCTCGGCCGGCTCCCCCCGTCGGTGTGGCGGCGGCTCTGGCCACGAATAGAGAACGTCATCGAGCGTCGAGATCCATCCGAAGGCGACGGCATCGGCGTCGGTGAAACCGATGGCCGCGCGCGCGATCTCGAAGCTCTGGTCGTCACGGCGAACGGAGCGAGTTGCTGGATTAAGGATCTCGCCGTCCTCGACGAGAAGGCCGACGTGACGTGTCGGCTCGAGATCCATCCTGAAATATCCGCCGTTGACCACGACACACGCACCCGTATCGTGCGCGAAGCTGGCCGTCGTTTCTCGTACATCGTCTTCATCATCCGAGACCAGGACCCGCGTGATGATGTCCGGATCGTGCTCGTCAACCCATACGTACCAGGCGCGCAGTGGCCACGTATCATTACTCCCTGAATAGACACGGACCGTTTCCGGCAGATCCTGGTTGAGCGCCTCATCCAGCGCCCAGTGCATGTCGATCTCGGTCTCTCGCGGCAGCGGCGAGCACGCCGCGCAAGCCACGCCTGCTGCACATGTGAGCAGCAGAACCCCCAGATTTGCACGCCTCGGGATCATTGCACTGTCAGGTCAGCCAACCGTTCCTGGAAGCGGAGGAGGATAAGCTCGGTATCGTCGGGCTCACCCGCTGCGACATGCCGGCCCACTGAGAAGGGGTAGTTGTTGTCGTTCGCCACCGCAATCGTGTTCTCATCGAATACGGCAATGCTCTCGATCGTGACGAACGGGAAGCTGAAGGTCTCTCCCATGCCGCCGATATCGTTGGGGTCGGGAATGCTCAGAAGATCGACGACCTCACGCTTGACCAGGTAGCCATCAGCATCGGTGACGCCGAAATCGACCAGGAAGATCTTCTTGTGTAGTGCTTCGGCACCCTGTTCTGCGTCACGTTCGAGAACCAGAAAGGTACTCTCGGAAAGGGCCACGAACTCGGAGGCGGCCATGGCCTCAGGACTCAACCGGTATTTCCGTATTGGCTCATCCGAGACGTAGGCACCGCTCATCGGGTCGAATTCGTAAATGTTCAACTCTCCCTCGGGAGCGCCGTCGAGCGGCTTCTCCAGCATCGGGTAGAGGCGCGACCCATCGATGCTCTGAGCCATCGCCTCGAAGCCACCACTCGCCTGCGCGTTGGGCTGATCATTGCCGAGGAGAGGGCTCTGAGGCGACTTCACGCCGGGGAGAGGAACTGGCGGCCGCAGCAGAACACCGCTGGCATCGGTGTAGATCAGGAAGGGCCCGAATTCGTCTCCGAACCAGAAGGTGCCATCGGACATGCGGCGGAATGACTCGATATCGAGATCGGCCCCGGTGATCAGCCGACGTTCCTTGATGGCCGGATCAACGGGAATCTCGGAGTCAGCCCGATAGGTCTCCTGCTCAGCCACGATCGGAAAGCCGATCTTGTCCTCTCGATCGCGCAACGTCATGGCAGTCTCGAAGCCAATGGTTGCCTCACCGCCCGCAGCGGTTTTCAGGCTCGGCACGAAGCGGTAGACCGTGAGCACGTAGTCGGGTGAATTCTCTTGTGTGCCGAACCCGTTGTCGGACATGGCCAGAAACCTGCCCGAGGTCTCCGGCAGCAGAGCTGAGACCCCCTGCGCCGGCTGCATCGTATCGAAGGGCATGCCGATGCCATTGGCACCTCCGGCGAACTGACCCGACGTGGGTCCCTCCACGAAGCTGGCCGCCGGTAATATGGCGTACCCCACCAATCGGTGGTCTGGCGGTGGTGCTGGGGTGGCGCCACCGCACGCTGCCAGTTGGGCTACTACCGCCGCCAGTGTCAGGACCCTCGCCGCTCTCGTCACGATTCCTCCTCCATCAATGTAGATCTCATGCATCGCGACCAGCTGGCCAGCGATGTCTTCAGGTAGCGTGATTCCTCGATCTGGCTGCGACTGATGGGCCTCGCGCTGCCGCGCTCCACGCGTACCTGGACGAACACGGGACCTTCACCCTCTAACACCTCCTCGATTTTCGCCGCGTACTCGGCCGCATCCTCGAAAACATAGGTGCGTGGGAAACCGGCGGCAGCGGCCAGGTCGGCCCACTGGACTACTCCGGCACCCGGTACCTTCTGGCTACCGGTGATCTCGTAGGTGCCGTTGTCGATGACGAACAGAATGATGTTCTTGGAGCCCGACTCGACAATCGTTGCCAGGGTCCCGAGCGTCATCATCATGCTGCCGTCGCCATTCAGGCAGACGACCCTGCGGCCCGGCTGTGCCAGGGCCAGTCCTAGCGCCAGGTCGGCCGTATGGCCCATGGCGCTGTCGGCCGAAGCGAAATCGAGGTCGTGGTCTGAGAGACGGCCCCAGGGACGCACGGTGCTCATCGAAGTGACAACGATCTCGTCGTCGCGCATGCGCGCCAGGGGCTCGAGAATCTCGGTGGTCGTCATCATAGGGTTGTCATCACCGGGTCGTCATCTGGGTTTGGGTGCCACCTCTCCCGCTCGCAAGCCGCGGGTCATGAGCAGCGCCACCGGTCGTTCTTCGCGCTCGGCTTGCTCCCATGCTTCGGCAACACGCCCTGCGTCATCGTCGGAGTTGTAGCGGTAGAAAGGCACGCCCCATGCTCGCAGCGTAGGCTCCAGCAACAACGCAGCCGAGTCGAGCTCCTCGCGAGTAAGGGTGTCTGGATGCCAGTCGAAGTCAGGCTCGACTTCATAGGCGACCATCTTCTCGAAGCCACGATACGAGATGAAACAGAGCAACGGCACGCGCATGCGCATCGCTGTCCCTCTCAAGCCGTCGCCACTCTCGAGCAGACCACAGTTTTGAATCGCCAGAGCCGGGTTCTTGCCACCCACCCACAGGCCCGACGCGATGGCCCAGGCCTCGCCTTCCCGGGTCACTGAAACCACCTCGATGCTCGGATTCGTTTCCAACAGCATGTAGAGCGCAGCGTGGCCGTTATCGGGGAGGCCAACGACGTGTGTGACCCCGAGTCGCTCCAGTGCCTCGACCACCAGCGCGGCCTGGGGAACAGGCGTCGATACCGATGGGGACTCGGAAGCCTGATCGGCCGACTCGCGCGCGTTCATGGGTCCCTATCCTGGCCGCCTTCGGCCAGAGTCTCAACCTGCATCCACTCGGGCGGTGCCACCGTCGGTGGCCTCTTGCCGTAGAAGAAATCGTCGAGCCAGATCGCCGCCCGGCGGAATAGGGTGGAATTGCGCACGCCCTGTCTCACTAGATTGTGGAGAAGGTTATCGGGATGAGAGTAAGGACACACGGACATACAGCGGGCGCAGTCGGTGCCGATCTTGCACCAGAACGTGAAGCAGGCCTCTGAATCGATCTGCCACCTGAGAACGCCATCGACCTCCTCCTTGTCTCCGAAGGAGATGGCGCTGCTCGGGCAAACCTCAGCGCATTTCTTGCAGTGGGTGCAGAAATCGGTCACGGAAGGCTCGCGGACTGCGGTGTCGGCGACCAGCGGCAGGTCGGTGGTGACCACACCGAGCCGCACGCGCGGCCCCAGCTCGGGAGTCATCAGTAGACCCATGCGTCCCAGCTCGCCGAGGCCCGCGTCGCGCGCCACCAGCGGACAGACGACGCGGTAGTTGCCATCGATGTGAGCACGCGCCGGGTAGCCGAGACCGCGGATGAAGTGGGCGAGTTGGAGCGCAACGATGCCGGAATCGACGTACTGCTGAGCCGATTCCATCGCCGTCGGCCCGAGCGGAGCGCTGTCCACCATCTCCTTGTCCATCTCGACGGTGAAGGCAACGGCGTAGTCGTGCGACAACTCGACCGGCTCCCCATAATCGTCACCGCGACCGACGAAGCTGTACATGTGGTAGTCGCGCAACTCGGTAACACCGATCGAGAGAGCGCCGAGCTTCAGGCCCCAACGCTTGACGAATTCGGTGATCTCCTCAGGCTCGACAACGACCTTCTGCTCGGCCACCTCACCATCGACGAACGGCCGCGTCTGGGCGATGGTGATGAAGCTGGCCTCGGCAGCCGTGAACGTGATGGGGTCGTATGCCCCGCTGCCCCTTCCCAGAATTCCCGGCTTGGTCCTGAAGCGGTCGTCTGCCTCTCTCTTGTCAGAGCGCGTGGCGTAGTAGCTGTCGAACCTCTCCGAGCCTTCCTCGAGGTAGTAGCGCGAAAACATGATGTCGCGCTCATCGATCTGCCCTTTTGGGGTGTCGTCTTCGACTGCTCCACCGCGGCCGATGGGGAGCATGAAAACCAGGACGATTAGGCCGGTCAGCGCAAGCAGTCCACCGAGAACCAGCGGTTGCTGCGGAAACGAGATGAGGCCCAGAACCAGGTAAGGAACCGGCAGCAGCACGGCGAGCAGAAGAGATCGGCGGGTAGCCCGCGGCTCACGCTCCAAATGTGAAACCACCGCGGCATAGACCAGCGCAATGAATAGCCCCGCGCCTACCGCTATGGCGATGATATCGAGCATCCTGCTCCAAAGGGTTAGGAACGTTCCCAACTCTCGATGAATCCCCCCGTACCCTCAGCCTGATCGACAAGTGCCTGGAAGATCGCCTTGAGCTGATCGTAGGGGAGCGTTCCGATGATCATGCGACCGTTGATGATCATCGTCGGCGTCGATCGGATACCGTGCTCATACTCATCCGATGTCCGCTCGTACTCCTTGCCGGTCTGGACGATGCGCTGCAGCAGAGCCTGGGTCTCGGGATCCTCGAGAGCGTCCTCGACCCCGTAACGACTTGCCAGGTCGGCCCTCCATTCCGGGTCGCGCTTCGCCGCCCGGAAGTTTGCCCAGATCTCGTCATGGATCGCCTGGAAGCTGTCCGGATCATGGATCGCCATCAGCGATACGTCGCAGGCCGCGGGATGGAGATCCTTCTCGACCACGTCGTTGCATTTGCCCTCGAGAGGGAAAAGCTGGAATGCGATGTTGATCTTGCCCTCGAACTCTTCCGCCAGACGCTCGAGTTGCTCGTTCAGGTACAGGCAGTCCGGGCACAGCAGGTCCGCATAGTCGACGACACGAATGGGCGCATCCTCCCAATTTTCCGTGGAACGCGCGGTCCAGAAAGGCGAGATGAAGCTGGGATCTCCAACAACGGGCAGGCTGAAGTACTGGTCGACGATGCGCGTCGCCACTCCACCCGTCTGCGCGTCTGCGCGTGCGTCGTGGTAAAGCGAGAGGCCGTAGGCGCCGACAAGTGTGATCACACCAAAGGTCACGACATACTTGATCGATGGCTGCAGGTACTTGGCGAACATGCCCTTCGCATCACTGTCGATCCCGTACTTCCAGAATAGTCCGAAGCTGACCAGTGAGAAGATGTAGTAGACGCTGCACAGCAAGCAGAGGCTACCTAGATAGAGCACCGAAAAGAGGAACAGTGCGACGACACCAACTGCGTTGAGCAGGGCAATCGACTTGTTCGTTCGCTCAAACTCAATCGAAGGGAACAGCGCCCCAAGGCAAGCCAGTGCCCCGACCACGAGCCCGAAGTAGCCGAGCGGCACACCGCCGACCTGGGAGATCATCGAAAATGCCGAGCTGTCGCAGTTGAAGAAAGCGTTGATGTCGCAGATCGAGCCCTCCCAGATGGTCTCGGGAAAATTGGCCGCAAAGTAGTGCTCGACCGTCAAGATCGAGGAATAGATCATGCCGGCCCCGGCCGCGAAGCTCAGCAGGCGCAGCCCGGGTTTGCCATTCAGGGTCAAGGAGCTAGCCAAGATGACCTCCCGCGTCGTCTCGGGGACATTCAGTTCTGATCGCGGCCCCGCCAGGGGAGCCACTCAGGAATCCACAGAAAGTACCACCGGTTCCGGGTCAAATCGAGGAAGGATCCGTCGGCTGGATTGCGGTCCGGGCCGTCTAGGTGTCAGCTTTCTCTAGTCGGAATCGTCCGGCTTGGGAAGCATACCGTCTGGCATCTGCACCGCCACTACCTGGCCGCGTACGCAAAGAACGCCATTGGCGAACAGCTCTTCTTCGATGACGACCTTGCGCCCTTTGATCTCCTTCACCCGGCCACGAGCCTCCAGCTCTACCCCCAGCGGTGTCGGCTTGAGGTAGTTGACGTGCAGCGAGGCCGTCACGTAGCGCAACAGGGGCTCGGAGTCCATGGGACGGCCTTCTGCACGATAGGCGGCGGCCGCTGCCGTTCCCGTGCCATGACAGTCGATGATC
>CALAKE010000236.1 GCA_937922775.1 uncultured bacterium
CGGATAGGGCGCGCGCAGCGCGTAGCCCCTTGAACAGGCCCAGGCTGCCACCCGCCCAGCAAGTTGCTTCGGCGGCGAACCTGCTACTCGGCCTCCTCCACCCGGCTGCCGGGAACGACGGCGTCTTGGTCGTCATCCTCGAACCGCACCCAGCACTTGGTTCCGCCGTCGTAGTCTGTCGCGCGGACGATGAGCTCTGCCGGGCGGTCCATCGCAAGGCAACGCTTGCCCGCGGGCACATCAAGTCCTCGCCAAATGCGAATGAACGGATTCTCCTCCCACTCGCGTCCAATCGTGGTGGCCGCCGTATGACCCGGATACACCACCGTCTCGCGCGGGAGCCGCATGAGCACTTCCATAACGGAGTGGCGCAGATCCTCGAGGGTAGTGTGTCCTGGTGCGACCGTCCCCCCGATCGAGTCACGGAATAGCGTGTCTCCGGTGAACACCATCTCGTCATTGATCACGAAGGCCAGCATCCCGCGCGTGTGCCCTGGGGTGTGCAGAGCGCGAATGGTCAGATCGCCACAGACAATCTCCTCGCCGTCCTCGAGCACGCGTCCTATGCCGGGAATCAAACTGGCCTCATCGCGATGCGCACATGCGGTGATCGTGTAGCGCTCTTGAAAGAGCTCGAGGTTCGTGATGTGGTCGCCATGGTGGTGCGTGCAGAACACGTAGGCCAATGACAGCCCATGTGCGTCGATCGCCCGAGTGATCGGAGCCGCAGGCTCACCCGCGTCGATGAGTACTCCGAGGCCACTCGACCTTTCGCCGAGCAGGTAGGTGTTGGACAGCCAACGATCGCTCATCGCCGTTTCGATCAACATGACCACACTCCTGGACTGGGTCGCATCTGCTTTTGCATTCCAGCTGCCACCGTAGCACCCTGCTAGAGCCATGCGCATTCGATTCACGCAGAGATTGGTACGGGAGGGGGCCCTTCAGCGGGTTCCGGGAATCTTGTCCGTCGCTTGTTGCTTGTTCGTGTTGGGCGGCACTGCTGTCGAGGTGCAGGAGTCCCCGACTCGAGACGTCTCCGGTGGCTGGGCTCTCGAGTTGGTCTTGCCCGACGGCGATGTCTATACCGGTACGCTGTCACTGCAGCAAGAAGCCGATCAGCTCACCGGCACGTGGAAACGTGAGGGCGACAGCGAGGAATCGAGGGTGACGGGCGCGATCAAGGGAAGCCTGATTGCCTTCTCATGGATACTGAACATTCCTGCGCGCGGAGGTGGCGATGACGGGGCCGTCAGGATGAGCTTTGAGGGCGAAGTCGATGGTGACACCATGAGAGGTACGGCGAGCCTTGGTCGTCGTGCTGATGATCTCAACTGGACCGCCGAGAGAATCGAGTGAGCATGCACCCTGAAAACAACCAACAGGACGACGCAGGAACGGCTCGCATCCTGGTTGTCGAAGACAACAGCGTGAACAGGAAGCTGTCGGTTGCGCTGGTCCAGAAGTGGGGTTTCATCGCACTCGTCGCCTGCGACGGCCGAGAAGCGTTGACGATACTCGACCGGGAGCGTGTCGACCTCGTCCTCATGGACGTGCAGATGCCGGTGATGGACGGTCTCGGGGCAACGCGCGCGATCCGTGGGCAGGAGGCCGAAAGTGGGGGGCATCTCCCTATCATCGCCCTGACAGCGCACGCGTACGCGAGTGATCGTGCAAAGTGCATGGACGCCGGCATGGATGAGGTTGTCACCAAGCCTCTCGATCACCAGGTCCTGTACGAAACGATCCTGCGGCTATTGCCGGAAGGGGACGAGGGAGACTCGGGTGCCGTGGCGAGTGCGGCCTCAGCTGATCTCATGGCCCCAGCCGGAGCCGCAACCAAGTCGCACACGCCTCAGTTCGACCGCCAGGATGCAATGGGTCGGGTCGACGGAGACATCCAGCTGCTCGAAGAAATCGCGATCTTGTTCCTAGATTCATGCGAGGAATGGCTCGCCGACCTGCGCCGCGGCCTGGCCGATTCTGATGCTGCAGTCATGGAAAGGGTAGCGCACACGTTGAAGGGATCCGCGGCGAGCATTGGCGCCAGGCCGCTGGTCGAGGCAGCTCTGCGTGTCGAGGGAATCGGCGCTTCGCTCGACCTCGCGGAGGCTGACGCGGCGGTTCGCGACCTCGAGTCGCGGTTCGAGAAGCTTGCCGAGGAGCTCAGGAGCTTCCTGGAGGAGAGGGCGTCCTAGGTATCGTTTCTCAGTACCCTCCTCGCCCCCCAGAGGAAGCGTACTGAGAAATGCCGGCTGGCTCTCTTTCAGATCGATTTTCAAAATGGAATAGGGTACAAAGTCAGGATCGGGCTGCTCATCATACTGGCCTCCGGGGGATGGCCCCTGGGCTCAGGAATAATCGATATGGATGATCCCAAGGAAGGAAGAGCCGGCGAGGCATCGCCCGGCCCACAGCATTCTGGCGACGATCTCTCCGAATTGGAGGAGATTCTGGTAGAGCTGGGGCGAGACCTGGAGAACAAGTTCGAGGCCGCCGGACGCCTGGCACAGACCCATCAGGACGTCACTGCACCGGTGATTCTCGATGAGCTCATGGACTCGGTATTCGACTCCTTCCGGCCCAAACTTCCCTACGACCGAATCGGCCTCGCGCTGCTTGACGAGGGCGGACCTTCGATGCGCACTCGATGGGTACGCTCGGATTTGCCCGAGATCAAGCTGGATGTCGGCTACAGCGACTCCCTCCTCGGCTCGAGCCTGC
>CALAKE010000237.1 GCA_937922775.1 uncultured bacterium
GCAGCCCCGTAATGGCTGGTACCTAGGCAGGGGGAGACCCATCGCTTTCGGGAGGCATTTACCCGGATAGGGCGAGCGTAGCGAGTAGCCTCCTGAGAGCGATGGGTCTCCCCCTGCCGACGGGCCTGCAATTCATGGGAGAAGCGCGACGAGGCCTAGGGCGTCTCGGCCCACTCGACGGCGCGCAGCGCCGCGCGTTTCGTCTTGCCGCTGGTCGTCTTCGGTAGTCGATCGACGAACTCGATGGCACGCGGGTACTTGAATGGGGCGGTGGACTGCTTGACGTGCTCCTGCAGCTCCTCAGCCAGCAGCTCACTCGGCCCGAACCCCGGCTTCAGCACGACGAATGCCTTGACGATCTCCCCGCGAATCCGGTCAGGACTCGAGACGACGGCCGATTCAGCAACAGCCTCGTGCCCGAGGAGAGCGCTTTCGACCTCGAATGGCCCGATCCTGTAACCGGACGTGATGATCACGTCGTCGGCGCGGCCGACAAACCAGAAATATCCATCCTCATCGTGGTAGGCACGGTCGCCGGTAATGTACCAATCGCCACGATAGACTTCGGCGGTCAGCTCCGGGTCCTTCCAATACTCGCGAAAAAGTCCCATAGGGCGAACCGGTTTCACGCGCACCGCGATGTCGCCCTCCTGCCCAGGACCCAGCACATTGCCTTTCTCGTCAACGACTTGCACGTCGTAGCCCGGCACTGGGGTGCCCATGGACCCGGGACGAGCCTCCATCGGCGGGAAACTGCCAACGAGAAGGGATGTCTCGGTTTGACCATAGCCTTCCCGAATGGTGATGTCGGTATCCCGCCGCCACCCATCTACAACTTCGGCGTTCAGCGGCTCTCCCGCGGCAACACAGTGGCGCAGCGCCTTGAGTTTGGTGGTACCGAGGCCTTGGAGCAGCAGCATGCGGTACACGGTCGGTGCGGCGCACATTGTGGAGATCGGGTAGCGAGCCAAAAGCTCCAGCGTCCTCTCCGCACCGAAGTGGCGAGCGTGGTGGACGAACACCGTCGCCCCTTGGCTCCATGGGCCATAGATCGAGCTCCAGCCCGCTTTGGCCCAACCCGTGTCGCTGAAGTTCCAGTGCAGATCTCCCTCGCGCAGATCCAGCCAGAGTTGGCCGGTCACTTTGTGACGAAGCGGGTAGGAGACATGGGTGTGAACGGTCATCTTCGGGTACCCCGAGGTACCGGACGTGAAGTAGATCGCCGCCATCTCGTCGCTGTGAGTGTCGACGGTGTCGAACACGTCGGATGACTCGGAAACCACGTCTTCATAGCTTGCCCAGCCCGGCGACTGCCCGCCGATCACGATCTTGCTCTTCACACCCGGGCATGCTCCGACGACGGCGTCGACTCCAGGCGCTCCTTCCAGGTCGGTGATGACACAGGCCGCCTCCGTCCTCTCGAGACGGTAGCGAATGTCCTCCTCCTTGAGCTGCATCGGTCCCGGGCTGATCACAGCCCCCATGCGCAGGCATGCGATGTTGATCACCCACCATTCGATGAGGCGAGGAAGGATGACAACTACCACGTCACCGCGGCCAATGCCTTGTGACTTCAGCGCGTTGCACAGCCGGCGAGACTCTACGCATAGCTCCGCGAACGTCATTTTGAGCTCATGGTCCCCGACATCGACCCACCAGATCGCGAGTCTCGTCGGGTCCGAGGCAAGCTTGTCGAGTACGTCGCGGGTAAAATTGAAGCGCTCTGGATGCATGTGACTCAGTGTCGATCCGGCGCGCCCTTGCGAGTTGTGCCGCTCGGCCGACGCTCCATCTCATGGAGGTCCGGCGCGAGATCGGCCAGCTCTCCCGTCAGGCGGGCAGCCAGGTGGTCGAGGCGATCGTGCCCCCAGAAAATATCACCCTCGACCTCGAACGACGGAACCCCGAAGATTCCATTCTCGAGAGCCTCTCGGGTGAGGTCGTAAAGATCGCGCTTCACAGCGTCCTCGCAGATGCGCTCACCGAGTGCCGCCGAGTCGAGACCGAGCCCGGCGACCACGTCCTCGATCACGGCAAGATCAGTGAGGGGCCTACCGTCCCCCCAGCATGCCTTCGCCAAACCAACGGCGAGTGCCACAGATCTCTGATCATGGCGAAAAAGGCAAAGCGTGCGCAGCGCCTCGAGCGAGCGAAACGGGTGCTCCGGCGGACCGACGAGGGGGATTCCAGAGAGCCGGGCGTTGCGCAAGATATCCCGGTGCGTATAGCGACGCTTCGCAGGCACCTCCACCGGGCCGACCAATCCAGTGGCATCCAGGAGAGCTCCATAGACGACGGGACGTAGCTGCCACTCCACCTGGTTGGCGCGCGAGAACTCACGCGCCCTCATGAGCGCAAGGTAGGTGTAAGGTGAGACGAAATCGAGATAGAAGCGGACTTGGCGTGAGGTGTCCTCTGACAAGGCTTACAGGACCTTATTTGGCTTGAGCAGTCTCAGCCTCGGCTTCGTCACCAACGAGTGATGCAATGGAGCGACGAGCCGGCTCGGCAGGTGCGGCCTTTTCTTTCCCCTTGCCTTTGCCCTTGCTCTTGCTCTCTTCGCTTTCGGGCTCAGCCTCGGTCTCAACCTCGGGCTCCGCTTCCACGGATTCAGGTTCCGCTTCGGGCTCCGCCTCGGCTTCTGGAGCAACCTCTTGCGGCGGCGGTGGGGCCGCCTGCAGCGGCGGCACGGCCTGAGGCAGCGAGACCTCCGCAAGCGGAGCGCTGTCGGTGAATCCGGCATCGTCGAGGGCAGAAAGGCCCTGCTGCAGGTGCGGCAGGAGGAGATCGTACTCCTGCAGGACCTTCATAGTCTCTGCTTTTCTGTGCTCTAGCTCCGCGATGAGAGCCTCGAGCTTACCTCTGGGCTCGCCCATAGGACGGTTACCCCTTCATTCCTGCCACTGGCACGTGGCGCTCACACCTTCAGCGTACATGAGCCACGCTGGTCCCCGAAGTATCTTCTCAAGCGTAGTAACAGTACCGATCTCGCCGGCACATGTAAAGACCAAATGTCACTATAAGTCATTTCTGATCGATTCTAGCCTTCAAAATATAGCAAAACAGCCAAAAACGCTCGATTGAGGAACAAACCGGAAATGGAACGGGGAGGCAGACACGCAGATACCTCGCCGAGCAACCCTCATTGGCGCTCCCAGAGCAAAGGCTTCCGGCCGGCCGGGCAGTCAGCTCACGAGCTCGGATCCCAGAGCGGTTCCTCGACCCCGGCCTGATGATTCTCGAAGCGGGCCATCACGAAAAGGGCATCTGACAACCGGTTCAGGTAGGGTATGACCTGATCTCCGACCGGCTCGTCCCGGCTCAGCGCCACCGCTCGTCGCTCGGCGCGACGGCAAACGGCGCGAGCGAGTTGGAGCGCGGCTGCGCCGCTCGCCCCGCCGGGCATGATGAAATTCTCCAGAGGACCGACGACCACATTGAGATCGTCAATCAGAGTCTCGAGAGCCGCCACGTGGCGGCTCTCGATCTGCGGAGTCAGGACCTCAGCGATCTCCTCGCC
The DNA here is from genome assembly GCA_937922775.1 of uncultured bacterium. GTDB lineage: Bacteria > Acidobacteriota > UBA890 > UBA890 > UBA890 > CALAKE01. The sequence continues at coordinate 3,521 of CALAKE010000237.1, forward strand.
CTCGGGGGGTGGCGCAGCGAGGTCAGCACCCAGGTGGAAGAGTTCATTTTGAATCACGGCCAGCGCTTCTGCGAGTCGCTGATCCAGACCCGCCGAG
>CALAKE010000238.1 GCA_937922775.1 uncultured bacterium
CGCGTCTCCCTTCGGCCTATTCCTTCCGTGCGATCAGCTTGACGGTGCGTGATTCGCGGCCCTCGAACCAGTCCTCGCCGCGGTCGAGGATCTCGCATCGCATCAGGTCGAAGGGTTGCCAGAGCCGCTCGAAGTCTTCCGGAGTGGTGTCGGACTCAGCGACCCCTTGGAAGACCACGCGACCACCTGGCCGCATTGCCTTCCACAACCGCGGAGGCCACGTGCTGTCCATCGTATCGTAGTAGGGGTAGGTGACAATGATCAGGTCCCATGCCTCTTCACCGAAGTCGAAAGTGGCGTGAGAGGCCTCGACCGCCGTGATGTTCACCCCGGCCTCTGCGGCAAGAGCCCGCGCTGCGCGCACGCTCTCGGGAGAGAAGTCGTAACCAGTAGTTTCCCAGCCGAGCAAGGCCAGATAAATGGCATGGCGACCGTTGCCCATGGCCACGTCAAGGGCCTTCCCGGGGGGTGAGTCCCTGGCAGCCTCCCGCACCAAGGTGAGTGGCTCGGCGGGGCCGTCGCCCAGCTTGTGCTTGGCGTTCCAGTAGATTCGTTCGCGCTCTGTGGAGGCGCCGCGTAGGTCGATTATCCGCTCCATGCGCCACTGCGCCTTCTCTGCGGTCAACCCGCTCTCCACCAGGTATCCGATGTACAGATCTTGCAGGCTGGCGCGCTCCTCGGCGGGAGACTCCAGCACGCCCTCGACCCACTGCTCGAAATCCTCCCAGATCTCGTCGTCAGTCGCAGAGAGCGGCCGCTGCAGGTTACCGCAACACAGAAGAGTCGATACGGTCAGTCCAGCGAGCAACATGCAGACGATTTCACGCAGTTTCGCCCCCGTCTTCGCCTCACCGTAGGGACGGACCGGCAAGGAGGCCACATCGGGGAAGCACTCGACCCCATCGACCTCCTGTGCCCGCGGGTTGATCGGATAGACCTCGAGCACCGCGTCGCGCAGCTTCTTGAAAATGGGGTTGGCCGGCTGGTTGCCGCTGCGTGACACGCCTGCGACGGCCAGCCGCTCGCTGTTCAGGAACTCGGCAACTGCCTCAGGTGTCTTTGCCATGTCGGACTCCTCTCGGCTGCGATGGTCTTGAAGAGTCTACGACGAACCGAGTTGCCGATCAGCGATCCGGCGAGAGCCGAGCCTGTCAGCCCGTCCACTCGTACCGGTGATTGCAGACCGCGTCTCCCTTCATCAAGGTCTTGTCGCGAATCATCTTGATCTTCGGGTTGTACCCCTGCGCGTGGCCGTAGTCGCCATGGCAAAGCCATGCGTTGCCAATGAGCCCGGCATCAGCCTCTCGGAGCGGCTCCACGAGTGCGCACTCTGTCACACTGATCTCGAAGGCATTCTCGGTGTCTTCGACGATGGTGAATGTGATGATCCTGTCCATCTGGCCGCTGCGAAATCTTTCGTTGTAGTTGTGAAAGTCCGTGACTTCGCGCCTCTCGGAATCCTCTCTGCCCTGCTCCGCGCCTCGGGCGAAGCTGTACTTCTCGAGGATGGGGATGAGCTTGTCCTCGCCGATCTCGGCGGCAACCGCCTGCAGAGGTTCGACTCCGACGCCGAGCTGCCGAGCGAAATACTGGCGCAGGGTGAGCGGTGGGAGCTCCTCATCGAATTTGTGCTTCTGTGCTTCCTGTACTTGACATAGTAGCGGCCTCGCTGCGGCCGCCACGGCGGTGCCCGTCGAGCTGCACACTCCGAGGCATCCGAGGGCACACGCTGGCATCACGCGACGCAGGAAATCCCGCCGTTCGATAGCGAGGGAATCGGGCTTGGCCATCTCGACCTCCTGGGCCGGACTTCTTGGCTGGCCGCGGTTGCGCGGCCCTCCGAAGAGTCCCGTCCGGTTGTAGTGAAAAGACGCCTGGAGCGTCAGGACGGCTGTCTCTCACCTGGGGGAAGGCCTGCTGGCTGACCCTATATTCAGATATACGGGTCACGGATGAAATTGTTTTGCGAAGACGGGGGGTGCGCTCCTGTTCCACGAATCATTCGATCTACCCGCCGCCACAACGATCGCCAGCACGTGGGTATCATCTTGTGTTTGCTACCGAGTCACTCGTTACGCAGGGCGATCATCGGGTCGACGCGAGCGGCGCGCCGGGCCGGGATGTAGTTCGCCAGGAACGCGACGCAGAGCAGCAAGGCGGCAGCGCCCGCGAAGGCGGCAGGATCGATGGCGCTGATCCCATACAGAACGCTCCTCAACAAGCTGCTCAGAGCCGCGGCTGCGGCGGCGCCAACAACAACTCCGATGAGCGCCAGCACCATTCCTCTCTGCACCACGAGCTTGATGACGTTGAGGTAATCGGCGCCCAGGGCGACTCGAATGCCGACCTCGCGGACCCGCCGGCTAACTGAATAGGAGATGACTCCGTACAGGCCCATGGCGGCCAGCAACATGGCCAGAGCCCCGAAGGCTGAGAGTAGCTTGGCTCCTACGCTCACCGGCAACAGCGTCACCTCGACCGACTCACGCATGCTGCCTTCACCCGACGGGAGGTCGGGTTCCATGGCGTTCAGCTCGCGCCGGAGTGTGGCCACGAGCTGGCTGACGTCGCCGCGGGTCCGAGCCACGAGGTTCGTGTAGGTCGATCGCTGCTGCGAGTGGGCAAAGTGCACATAGGGACGCGGCTCCTCCCCGACGGTCCGCACTTTGTGGTCGCGGGCCACTCCGACGATCTCGACATCGGGTCCGTCGAGCCCATCCGCACGGAAACGCTTCCCCAAGACGTTTTCACCGGGCCAATACGTACGGGCCATCGTCTCGTTGACGATGGCGACACGAGGGGACTCCGGGGTGTCCTGCAGCGTAAAGTCGCGCCCTTCGAGCAGCGGCACGCCCATGGTCTCGAAGTAGCCGGGGCCGACGTAAGTCTCGTCGGCGATGTACCCGTCGTCTCTGCTCTCGTGCACACCGGAGATGTAGACACCGGTAATGCTGATATTCGTGGACAAAGGCAAACGCCGCACCAGGGCGGCCGCCTCGACCTCGGGAAGCGCTCGGACACGCTCTAGAAGCTGGTTCTGGAAGATGTGCGCCTGCTCATCCGAATAGCCGATCATATCGAGCTGCATCTCCTGCGTCGCGACATTCTCGACATCGAAGCCCAGGTCGACAGCCTTCGCCGCCTGAAGGCTGCGCACGAGAAGTGCCGCCCCGACCAGGAGCAGCAAGGAAACGGCGATCTGAGAAATCACCAGCACGTCGCGCAGCCCGAGCCGTCGCTGGCTGCCCTGACGGATCGTCTCGCCACCCTTGAGCGCGGCGGTCAGCTGAGGCCTGGACGCTCGCAGAGCGGGTACGAGGCCGAACGCCAGGCCCGTTGCCACGGAAGCCATCAGGGCAAACATGAACACCCTGAAGTCGACACCGAAATCGAAACTGATCGTCAGCGAGGCGAGGGCGTCCATCCCGAGAGCCAGTCGCGTCGCCCAGATCGACAGGAGAAAGCCCAAGATTCCCCCTGTTCCCGCCAGCAAGAAGCTTTCGGTCAATAGTTGCCTCACGAGCCGGCCGCGGCTCGCGCCGAGGGCCAGGCGCACGGCGATCTCCCGATGGCGGGCTGAGCCCCTCGCGAGAAGCATGTTGGCAATATTGGCGCAAGCGATCAGCAGCACCAGGCCGACGACGCCGAGCAAAAGCCCGGCCACCGGGGTCAGTGCCGAGTCGATCATCGGGTGAAAGCGAACGCTCGACGCAGGCCTGAGCATGGCGCCGCGATCCTCGTTGGTCTCGGGATAGGTCTCCTCGAGACGGGCCATGAGCGCCTCTATATTCGCCTGCGCCCGCTCGATCGTTACGTCCTCTCCGAGCCGTCCTTTTACGAAGAGCCAACGACTGCCACGGCGCTCGACCCTTGTATCGCCGATCGGTGATTCCTCGACATCCTGAATCCCCATCGGCGAGACGACCTCGTTCATCATCGTCGGAATCCACAGGCTCGGAGAGACGGCCGGTAGCATTCCAGTGAACGAGGCCGGCGCGATGCCAATCACGGTGAACGGCGTTGTGTTGATCCGTATCTCCTCGCCGATGAGATCCGGGTCGGCGCCGAACTGGCTTCTCCAGAAGCCGTGCGAGAGCACGACAACAGGGTGTGTGCCCTCGGTGTCGTTCTCGGAGGGCGCGAAGGTACGGCCCAGTGCCGGCTGGATGCCGAGTACGTCGAAGAAGTTTCCCGAGACAACCTCGAGCATGACAGTCCGGGATGCCTCCTCGTGCCTCACGCTGGCCACCGCCAAGGAGTGGACGACCAGCCCCGAGAACACTTCATTGTTGTCGCGAATGTCCAAGTAGTCGGGGTAGGAATACACCGAGTAGGGAAAATCTTCGGACCCCGTGGTGGTGTAGAGCTCGACCAACTCGTCGGGGTCGGCGACCGGCAGGGGACGTAGCAGGACCGAATTGACGACGCTGAAAATGGTCGCGTTGACGCCGATGCCGAGCGCCAGCGAGAGCACGGCGACGGCGGTGAATCCGGGAGCGCTGAGGAGCGCACGCACGCCGTAGCGCAGATCCTTCAGTAGGTTCTCCAAGGCAATATCCTCCCTGGTGGTCGCAGTGCTGCTACTGAAGAGAACGCACACCACGCCTCAGGGTTGCACTAAGCGCAGACAAACTCGCCCTCGCCTCTACCTTCCCTACGAGGTCGCCGGAAGAAACGTACCGGAGTCAGGATGTTCGGGGCGGAATATCGCGGACGTACTAGATATCAACCTCGGTACCGATGCCCATCTCTCTGGCCTTGTCGTAGGCGACTTTGGCAGTTGCTGCGTCCTGAATGGCCAGGCCGTTCGACTTGAACAGGGTGATCTGATCGGCGGAGGATCGGCCTCCCTTCTTGCCGGCGACGATTTCCGCCAACTCGGCATGGATGTGATCTTCGGTGATGGCCCCCTCGGAGATGGGGATCATCACGTCGCCCGCCTCGTTCAAGCAGGCTTCCCGCGAGTCGGCGATGAGCAGCGACCGCTTGATGATCTCGGTGTCGAGCTCGCGCGCGCCCGGAGAGTGACTGCCAATGCCGTTGATGTGGGTCCCGGGCTTCACCGCGGCGCCATCGAACAAAGGCGTGGCGGAAGTAGTCGCAGTGCATATGACGTCGGTCTCGAGGATCGCCTCTGGAGCGGCGGCCACCTCGATCGGGATGCCGAGCTTCTCGCCCCACTTCACGGCGAACGCGCTGGCTGCCTCGGGCAAGACGTCGTAGACGACGGCAGACGAAATGTTGCCGGCCTCAACCACGCCCCACACCTGCATCTCGGCCTGAATCCCGGCGCCGTAGATGCCCGCAACCTGGCCCTCATCCGAGCGAGCCAGGTACTTGGTGGCCAGGCCACTGACCGCTCCGGTCCTGACCGCTGTCAGATAGCCACCGTCCATGATGCAAACCACCTGTCCGGTGATCGAGTCTTGCAGCAACACCGTGCCCATTACAGTCGGCAGGCTGTACTCCGTCGGGTTTTCCTTGTAGATGCTGACCACCTTGCACGCCAGGGCGTTCATCTTTTCGAGGTATGCCGGCATATAGAGGTTGAGGCCCTTCGGTGGCGCAATGTTGTTGCGCAGCGGCAGCACCGCGGTTCCCTCGGCCATCTCAGTGAAGGCGGCGTCCAATGCACCGATGCAGTCCTTCATGTCGAGAACGTTGACGACCTGATCTTTGTTGAGCAGAAGCGGCATCTCGGTTCCTCCGGAATCTCTAGCAGGCCATGTGACGGCCTGCCGGGCCGACGACCCTCCGGCCCGTGATCAGCGGGATGATCTCTCTCCTACGCGAGTACACAAGGTCAATGAGGGTAGTGATAACACATCTGAGGAAGGGACGAACGGGACCGAGATTGTGCGGTTGGCCAGGCTCTCAGCGCCGGTGTTTCGCAAGGAGCTTGCGCACCGCTGGGGCAAGCTCGCTGGGGATCTTGAACACAGCCTGATTCTCGTCCCGGAGGACTCTCTCGTCTTCTGAAACCGCGTCTTCTTCGCTCTGCCCCTCGTAGTGGGCGATCACGCGGCTGGTCCTCTCTTTGTCCCACCCAGCCGGGAACCTGTTTGGTTCTTTGCTCATGTCCTTTTCTTGCGCCTCCGGCGCTATGCCGCCAGCGGCTTTCCTCTGAGTTCGAAGGCTGTGATCACGAAGGGCCCATTCTTCTCAGGAACGTAGATGATGCGGAGGAATCTACCTTCCTCAGTTTGCCCGATGGCGACCCTTGAGCCATCTCGGCCAGGGCGGTCCTCGCTCGGGTTGCGGAGAACGGCCTCGATTTCCGACTCTTCGACATCGTGCATGTAGATATGCGGCAGCCTCGTCTCGGGATCGACGTAGTACCGGATCTCCATACGATTCTCGCATCTTCTGACGGATCCTCAGAACCCCCATCGGGGCGATCGTCTCAATTAGACGGCCACTGACGGGGAGGTTCCTCTTTCTGCTGCTGTCATCAGGGCAGAGAAGGAATTGCTGGATTCTGCTGAAGATTACCCACGGGCCGACGGATGGTGCTACAATCCGACCCCACGGCTATTGCAGCGCGTGGCTGAACCTCAGCTACATCGACCTGCTAGGCGACCCGGAGCCCGGAGTGGCGGGCTCAGCGGCGTCGCGCCGCTCACGGGTGTGACACGAGTCTTCGACTCCGTCACAGCGTCAACAGGACCTCATCCACCTTCTCTCGAGGTCACGCCTCCCATCATTAGAACTGCCCCGGTCTGTTGTGCGGGCAGGAACGCAACGACCGCGTCGTGCGTCCGAAGTGTGCCCCGACTCGGCGGAGATGTACTTTTTTCATGGCTTTAGCTGCAACAGCTTCACGAAACGGCTTCGACCGCTTCGGCCTAGATTCATCCATACTTCGCGGCGTGTCCGCCGCGGGCTTTGTCGAGCCTCGACCCATCCAGGTCGAGACCATTCCAGCGGCGCTCGCTGGCCGCGACGTGCTGGGCCTGGCCCAGACCGGTACGGGCAAGACGGCGGCTTTTGCGCTGCCGATGCTGCAGTGCCTGTCGCGCGACCGACGCCGTGGGCCGCGGGCGCTCGTGCTGGCGCCGACGCGCGAGCTGGCGACGCAAATCGACGCCGAGATCCGCTCGCTGGCGCGCTTCACCAAGGTTCGGGTCGTCACCATCTACGGTGGCGTGTCGGCGCACGGCCAGATCAAGGCCTTGCGCAAGAACCCCGAAATCGTCGTCGGCTGCCCGGGCCGCATCCTCGACCTGATGGGGCGTGGCGTGCTGCGACTCGACAGGATCGAGACTGTCGTGCTCGATGAGGCGGACCACATGTTCGACATGGGCTTCTTGCCCGACCTGCGACGCATCCTGAAGGCGCTGCCCCCGAAACGGCAGAATCTTCTGTTTTCGGCCACCATGCCGAAAGAGATCAGGTCGCTTGCCGACGGGCTCCTTCGAAGTCCACAGGTGGTCGAGCTGGCGCACTCCAGCCCGGCCGAGACCATCGATCACGCACTGGTGTCGGTCCGCGAGGATCGCAAGCGGGATCTGCTCCACAACATACTGAACGAAGACACCTGCGAGTCGGCCATCGTCTTCACGCGCACCAAGCATCGGGCGCGTCGGCTGGCGCAGCAACTGGGCCGGGCCGGCCACCGCGCCGTGGGCCTGCAAGGAAACATGTCGCAGGGACAGCGAGACCGCGCCATGCAGGGATTCCGTAAGCGGCAATACGACGTGCTGGTCGCGACCGACATCGCGGCGCGCGGAATCGATGTGCAGGGTATCTCCCACGTTATCAACTTCGACGCTCCGAACACACCGGACGCCTACACGCACCGCATCGGCCGCACCGGCCGTGCAGAGCTCTCAGGCCGAGCGCTGACCTTCGTGACGCGCGATGATGTCGGCTGGCTGCGGGCCACCGAGCGCAAGCTCGGCAACCGGATCGCACGCCACACGGTGAAGGGCTTCGAAGCCGAACCCATCGACTCGGGCAACGGCGGGACCGCTTCGGGTCGCAACGGCGACTCGGCGTCAGGTCGGAATGGCGGATCCGCCAATAGTCGCAATGGTGGCTCAGGCTCTGGTCGCAACCGTCGGCATGGTGGTAATGGCCAGCACCGACCCAACGACAGCTCACGCGCACGCCGCAGCCGCGCTCGCGGCCGTCGCCGGGCGAGCTCTTCAGGGCAGCAGCAAGGCCAAGGGCAGCGGCAAGGTCAGGGGCAGCGGCAAGGTCAGGGGCAGTAGTTATTCGCTGACCGCCGGCGGGATGTTCTGGTTGATCCGGAAGAAGTTCTCCGGGTCGTACTTTGCCTTGACCTCCTTCAGGCGCTCCAAGTTGCAGGCGAAGGCGTCGGATGTGCGGCCGTCATCGTCTTGGTCCTGGTAGTTGGAGTACACGCCGCCGCTTGCGAAGGGCGCCATCGCCGCGTGCAACTGCCGTGTCCAGGCGATGCCCGCATCGTCGTCGGCGGGGTCGCCCCAGCCCGACCAGATGCCAAGGGCAAACTGGGCGTCCCGGTGCGGAAATGCGGTCGCATCGGCGTCGACGCGATTGATCGCCCCGCCCAGCGGCTCGAATCCGACAAGAGAGAAGGGTCCGGGCAGCGTCGTTACGTGCGCGACGAAGGTGTCGATCGCTTCGTCCGAGAGCTCCCGCTGGAACTGCGACTTCCAGTAATAGCGTTGGCCGTCGGGAACTCCCTGGTCGAAGGAGCTCTGCAACTCGACGTATGGCATGGGCTGAACGAAGCCGAGGATCGGGCTTCCGAAGCTCCCCAGTGGTGCCAATACGGCGTTGCCTTCCTCGAGGTCGCCCGAATAGCAAGCGAGGATGGCAATGCCGGGCTCGCCCCGGTACTCCTCGGGAAACGCTTCGGCCGGGGGAATCGTGACGGCAAACGCGGAGGCGGCCAGCTCGTCGGGGGCGTCGCCCATGAGCTCGCGGTAGAAGCGCAAGACGTCTCCTGCCTCACTGATCGGAAAGAAGGACTGTCCAACCAGCACATCAGGGCCGACCGCGTGGAGCTGGAACTCGAATGCCGTGACGATGCCGAAATTGCCACCGCCACCCCGCAGGGCCCAGAAGAGATCCGGGTTTTCTGTGGCGTTGGCACGGATCTGCCGGCCGGCGGCCGTCACGACCTCGGCGGCGAGAAGGTTGTCGATCGTGAGCCCGAACCGTCGCCCCAGGTAGCCGAAGCCGCCGCCGAGCGTCAATCCTCCTACGCCCGTTTCCGACACCATACCGGCTGTCGTGGCGAGGCCATGCGGCTGCGTGGCGGCGTCGAGGTTTCCGAGACGGGCGCCGCCTTCGATGCGCGCCGTCCGGGCATCCACGTCGACGCTAACGGCGTCCATCTGCGACAGATCGATCATCAGGCCATCGTCACAGACGGCTTTCCCCGCGACGCCGTGCCCGCCGCAGCGAATCGAGACCGTAAGGTCGTGGTCGCGGGCGAAATCGACCGCGGTGGCGACGTCGGCCGCATCAGCACAGCGCGCGATCATTGCCGGGCGGCGGTCGATCATGCCGTTCCAAACCCTGCGCGCCTCGTCGTAGTCAGCGTCGCCCGGAAGGATCAGGCCCCCGGTCAACGACTCGCGAAATTTTTCGATTGTTGAAGCGTCTGGCACGGTAAACCTCCACCTATGAAAGAGAAGAGAGCTCGAATAGGGACGTTGTTCGAAGTGGCACCCGCAGCCTGGACGCCTACCGATGAACGCCCCGCGTCTTCGTAAAGTTGCAGTCGGAAAAATTGTGAGGCGCCGATTCTAGCGGCAGGGAACCGCCTTGAACAGCCCCAGGTGATCCGCGCCTTGCGCGAAGTGGATTCCTCGGTTGGTGTATAGCGAGTGCGCACCATGTCCGGAATGGTCGACTCCTGGATCTCTCCACAACGCGTCTCCGAGACCAAAGACGGGAGAATTCAGAGGAAGCCCGAGGTGCCGACTCCGCCAACGGGACGTAGCCGCGATCGGTGGGCCAAGCAGCCCGCGAACGGCGTCGTGATAACGGTGTGTGCGCCGTATACTTGAGGAACGATGCCGTTTCGATCATTCCGTTGGGTCCGCACGCTGTACCTGCTCGCCTGGGTGCCCCTCCTGGCCCTGTACACATTCGCGGGCAGTGCTGAGGGATCGGCGCCATTCAGCTTGGCGCTGCTCGCCGCCTTGTCCTACGTTGCGCCCCCAGCCGTTCTCGGCGTCGGCGTGATCCGCGTATGCGCGGCGATTCATTGGTCGAGCGAGCATTGGGTACGGTTCTTTGCCAAGCACCTCGGCATCGGACTCTCCTTCGCCGGCCTCAGCTCGGCGGCGACCGTTACCCTCATGCAGTTCATACCATTGCACAGCGAGGAATACGGCGGCGCCGAAGTCAACACGGCGGCTGTCGTCGTCGGGCAGCTTTTTATGGGGTCCTTGCTTTACTGCCTGCTGGTGGGATTCACCTATGCGGCCTTGGGCGAGATCCGCTCGCGACAGCAGGCGGCGGCGGCGGCGCGCGCCGAGGCCCTCCGGGTGGAAGCCGAGCTGAAGGCCCTGCGCGCGCAGGTCAATCCGCATTTTCTCTTCAATACGCTGCACTCGCTGCTCGCTCTGGTGCGCCGCGACGCCCGCGCCGCCGAGGAAGCGCTGGAGCAGTTCGGCGATCTCATGCGCTACGCCCTGCGTGTGCAGCAGGAGGTGGGCGACGAGGTGCTGCTGGCCGAGGAATGGACGTTCACGCAAGACTACCTGGCGCTCGAGAAGCTCCGCCTCGGAGATCGTCTACAGGTCCACACCGACATCGGCACTGCGGCCCTGGCGCATAGCGTGCCGTCGTTTTCGTTGCAGCCGCTGATCGAAAACGCGATCGGGCACGCAATCGCACCGCGCGCAGCCGGTGGCAACGTGTGGATCCAGGCGGTTGTCGATGCCGGGCAGCTGACTCTGGAAGTGCGCGACGACGGGCCGGGCGCCGAAGACGCGGCGATCGAGGCCTCCCGCGGTACGGGCTTGCGCCTCCTGCGCCGGCGTCTCGCAGCGCTCTATGGGGACCGCGCGGCGTTGACGACGCGGACTGGAGATGGCGGATTCACCGTGACAGTCGAGCTGCCGGCGTCGATGGCGCGTGCGCCGGAGGAGGGCCCGGAAGCGTGAAGGTTACCGCTCTCATCGTCGAGGACGAGCCGCTGGCGCGGGAAAGCCTGCGCGAGCTCGTCGACGAGATCGACTGGATCGACGCACTTGGCGAGGTTGCCGACGGCCAAGCGGCGATCCGCTTCATCGACGACAGGAAGCCCGACGTCGTGTTTCTCGACGTCGAGCTTCCCGAGCTTTCTGGCCTGCAGGTGCTCGAGCGTATTCACCACCGACCCCGCGTCGTGTTCACCACGGCCTACGATCGCTACGCAGTAAGTGCCTTCGAATTCGAGGCTGTCGACTATCTCGTTAAGCCGTTCGGGCGGCGGCGGTTCCGCGAAACGATCGATCGTCTGAAGCGGCGTATCGAGGAGCAGGGTACGGTGATTTCGGGATACGAGGGCGAGCGGGCGGCGCTCGGCGGCCCCTACTTGTACCGTCTCTACTCAAAGACCGGCAACCGCATCGTGCCCATCGCCGTCGACGCGATCTTGCGGCTCGAGGCAGCCGACTACTGCGTCGAGGCATTTTGCGCCGACGGTTCCCACCTGCTCGACCTGACTTTGGGCGATCTCGAGTCGCGGCTTGATCCCAACCGTTTCTGCCGGGTGCATCGCTCCCACATTGTCAACCTCGACCACGTCGCCGAGATGCGTCGCTACGATATGCGGCGGTTGACGATCCGCATGAGCGACGGCACCGAGGTGGTGGCGAGCCGCGCCGGATCGAAGAATCTGCGCGACCGGATGCCATAGGAAGGACATCTCAACCGCTCGCGGCTGCACGTGCGCCGCTTACGGGCGGGCAGCGACCTCGTCCGGCTCCGACTGCTCGCTATTCCCCCTGCAGTGCGCGCACCGGATTCACGTTGGCGGCGCGGTACGCGGGCACCAGACTCGCAATGACCGTCACCCCGAACAACAGAGCGGCGACCGCCGCAGATGTCCCGCCGCTCACCGTGGCAAGCCCCACCATCAACGAGCGAATCACTCCGAGCAGCGGAATCATGAACAGGCCGCCCGCGGCGAGGCCCACGACCGCCAGCACCACTCCTTGGCGCGCCACCATCCACACCACACTCCTTCCCTCAGCGCCGAGGGCCATGCGGATGCCGATCTCGTGGCGGCGCTGGTTCACCGAGTAGGCCAGCACGCTGTAGCTGCCGACCGACGCCAGCAGGATGGCGAGGATGCCGAAGCCGCC
>CALAKE010000239.1 GCA_937922775.1 uncultured bacterium
GACGCGGCTCGGCGAGCCGCCGGAATACATGCTGAGCGGAGCCCAGCCCACAGCAGATGGCAATGTGCACGATCTTGCCGAAACGCATGGCGCCCACCTCACCCACTTGGATCGCATGTGGCTCTACGCGGCCGGCGTACATCACTGGCGCCCGGACCACGAGCTCCACGGGCTGTCGGTCATACCGTCTCGGTCGGCGCTCTGGGTCAACTATCGTGGTGAGCGAATGGGGCCGCCGGCGGTGATGGGCTCGTACGATGCTCGTTACGCGGTGGAAACGATCTGTCGGCAGCAGAAGCGCTATTCGTGGCAGATCATGAATCAGCGCATTGCCCGGCGGGAGCTGTCGATATCCGGCTCGGAGTTCAACCACGCGGTGCGTGAAAAAAGGCTCTTCCGCTTTCTTTTCGGGGTGTTGCTTGGCAATCGAGAACTCGTCCACGAGTTCGTCGACAACTGCACCGACTTCGTGGCTGCCGCTACAGTGCCCGAGCTTGTGGAGAAGATGAACGAGCTGGCGGGGAGCGAGGTGGTGGACGCCGAGCTCCTGGCGGAAGAGATTCGCTGCTACGACGAACAGGTCTCTCTCGGCCCCGCCGCCAGTGGCGACGAACAGATCCGCCGCATCGCTGAGACGCGCAGGTACAGGGGAGACAGGCTGCGAACGTGCAAGTTTGCGAAGATCGATGATCCCCGTTCCTTGCCCCTCATCGCCATCCGCTCGCACCTGCTCACGCGCAAGAGCCTGGGAGGAATCCAGACCGACCTTCAGTCGCGCGCGCTCGACATCGAGGGTGATCCTCTGCCGGGCCTTTATGCGGTCGGTGAGGCGGCAGGGTTCGGCGGTGGGGGGGTCCACGGCATTCGCTCACTGGAGGGCACCTTTCTCGGCGGCTGCATCCTTGGCGGACGCCTGGCGGCGCGCTCGATTGCGAGGAGCCCATGAATCGAAGCGGAGGATGGCTGGCGGTCCAGGCGTTGGAGCAGCTCGGCGTCGAGTACACGTTCGGCGTGCCCGGCGTTCACAACACCGAGCTCTACGATGCTCTCGCGGATTCCGAGCAAATCACGCCGATCCTCGTCACGCATGAGGGCGGCGCCGCCTTCATGGCCGATGCGGTGAGCCGCACCACCGACACGATCGGTTGCGCCGCGATTGTGCCAGCCGCGGGAATGACGCATGCGATGAGCGGCATCGGTGAGGCATATCTGGCGGGGATTCCCCTCCTCGTGATCTCTGGGGGCATCCGGCGCGACTCCGGCATGCACTACCAGCTCCATGATGTCGATCAACAGCGCATCCTCGACGGCATCGTCAAGGCCGCCTACCGGGTCGACCGCCATGAAGACGTCATGCCGACAATCTTCGAGGCCTACGAGGCCGCAACCTCCGGAGAGCCGGGGCCCGTCTTCGTCGAGATCTCGGGCGAGGTGCTGATCTTCTCGGGCACTATCGATGAGCTGCCCGTTTACGAGCGACGCTGGCGCCCGCCGCTACCCGATGGGGGTAAGGTCAAGGACGCGGTCGACCTCCTAGCCGCCGCCAACCACCCGGGGGTGTATCTGGGTTGGGGCGCGCGTGATGCCACCTCGGTAGCGGTCGAGCTGGCGCAGCGTATCGGCGCGCCGGTATCAACGACACTACAGGGGGCCAGCGTCTTTCCCGCCGATCATCCTTTGCACACGGGCATGGGTTTCGGCCCCTCGGCTGTGCCGGCCGCGAGGAAAGCCTTCGCGGGTTGCGATTGCCTCGTAACCGTGGGTGCCCGCTTCGGTGAGATCGCTACCGCAAGTTACGGCATGAAGATCCCGGAAACTCTGATACACATCGACATCAACCCGGAGGTGTTCAACAAGAACTACCCAGCGAAGGTCACGATCGAGGCCGATGCCGGCGACGCCATGCAGGCGATTGTCGCTGAGCTCTGCCGCCGTGAGGCCACCGACCCCGCCGCTGCCGCACGCACCCAAGCCCTAACCGAGTTGATTCGCAACGAGAAGAAAGCCTGGGTCGATTCCTGGACGGCACAACCCAGCGACTCTCGTGTCAGCCCCGGCATCTTCTTCCGTGAGCTCAGGGCGCTCCTGGCCGCCGATGCCTACATGGTCGTCGACGATGGCAACCACACCTTCCTAGCGATCGAGCAGTTCCCAGTCGTGCGCTCCAAGCATTTCCTTTCGCCGACGGATTTCAACTGCATGGGCTATTGCGTGCCGGCGGCGATCGGCGTCCAACTTACCCACCCGGACCGTCAGGTGGTTGCCGTTGTGGGCGACGGTGGCCTGTTGATGACCGGGCTGGAAATCCTGACCGCCGCGACCTACGGAGTCGGAGCGATCTTCTTCGTCTTTCACGATGGCGAATTGGCCCAGATCTCCCAGTTCCAGGAGATTCCCCTGAACCGCAAGACTTGCAGCGTCATCGGTGACGTCCAGGTCGAGGGTATCGCGACCGCCACGGGCGCCGCGTACATTCGAATGGAGTCCGATGCCGAGGTGCCTGGCGCCATCGAGGAGGCCCTGCGCCTCGCGGCGGGCGGTCGTCCGGTCATCGTCGACGTCAACATCGACTACAGTCGCAAGAGCGCTTTCACCAAGGGAGTGGTGAAGGTCAACTTCGGCCGCTTTCCGTTGCGCCAGAAGCTCCGTTTTCTGGCCCGTGCCTTGAGGCGCCACGTCCTCGGAGGAAACTGAGCCGAAAGCGGAGGACTCACAATGAGAGCTCACATGCCATCAGTCCCCGTCGCCGGGCTGATCCTCTGTGCCGCTGCCGCCCTGTTCTTGTCCTCCTGCACCGCGGACGTGGAGCCGCCCGATCCGGAGCCAGACTTCGAGACCGTTTTCTCGATGCGACCCTCGACGTGGTTCGAGGACGCCTGGAGATACTACGAAGTTTCACCCGATGCGAGTCTCGCGGTCTATGGGCCGCGTTTCGGGGTCGAGTTGTTGGATCTCGGGGCTGTGGGAGACGCGGAGCTCCCCTCGCCCCCGGGACTCGACAGCGCACGTCTTGCTCGTTTTGTGCCAGGGGGTGACGTCTATTGGTTCGGCAACGTGGGAGATCTACTCGGCTGGTTCGTAGAGCGCGATGAAGGTTTGGCGCCCGCCGGCGTTCCCCCGTTCGTCGACCTGCGCGTGTCACCGGATGGCGCGTCCTTCGTCTATGTCGATGAGACCGGCACAGCCTTGATGGTCGGCGACGCGGAATCCGAGAGCGAACCGACGAGCTATCCGGTCCTCGGGATGGTGAGCGCCCTGGCTTGGTCTCCCGATGGGCAACAGGTATATGCACTTGTCTGGACCGACGACGGATCCTCGTCACTTCTGCGGGTCACCCGGGAAGACGAGGTGGTCGAGACCCTGCGAGAAGGGCTCGACGGCGTTTGGCGCTATGGATCACTTGCGGTATCAGCGGATGGCGAGAGCCTCTACCTGTCACTAGCGGGTGAAGGACCGCCCGACATCGAGGCGCGCCACCGCCCGGGCCCGATTCGTGATCTCGACATCTACCGGGTCGATCTGGGGTCAGAGGCGCTCGAGCCGGTCGTGCAGGGCCCTGGCGACGACTTCAATCCCCAAGTGATCGGTGACTACCTCTATTGGACGCACAACGTCATCTCCGACTCGGTCGTTGTTTTTCCGAGGGAAGGTGGCGAGCCGTGGCTCATCGCGATGAACGCGGAGATCCCTACTTGGAGCCCGGATGGGCTGCAGATCGGCCTGACCTGCGGAGGCTGGCGCCTGGCCGATTGGGGACTGAACCTGGATGGGGGCGTCATCGAGGTCGACCAGAATGCCCAGGCGGTATCGGAGATGAGGCCGATAGTGGTCGGCTACCATGAGGACTTCTCTCCCGTTTGGTCCCCCGATGGACGGTGGATCGCCTTCCACTCGCACCGCTCCGCAGAACCCGGTTCGTACTACTCCCACGAGGGCAGCACCGACTCGGTCTACATCCGCCGGCCCGAAGCCCCGGCCAATACCGAGGTCAGCCTGTTCGATTTTGGCTGGGAGGTAGGAAATGCTGACTGGTCTCCGGACGGGAGGCGATTGGTCTTCGAGTCGTGGGACCGAGAGCAGCCGGGTCGCTCTTGGCCTTGGATTGCCACCATCAATCCCGACACAGGCGAAACGCTGAGCGTAGACCGGCTTCCTCTGCCGGCGGACGTCACCAACGTTTCGTGGTCCACCTGGTCACCCGAGGGTGACAAGATCGCCGTGATCGAAGTGATCGCCGGCACAAGACGGGCAGTATGGGTCCTGGGCTCCGATGGCAGCGGTGCCGAAAAGCTCCTCGAATTCGACTCCAGCACTTATGGCGGCGTCGATTGGACTCCCGATGGAGAGAGCCTGATCTTCGGCGCCCTCGCAGGCGACCGGATGCAGATCTTCTCGTTGCCGAGCATTGGCGGCGAGCCGACGCAGCTCACGCATGACGACGCCAACCTGATGCACCCACAGGTATCCCCCGATGGCCGCTGGATCGCGTGCACCCGCATGGACCAGGCCAAAGAGCTACGGCGAACGCCGCTTCGCTGATCCCGCGATCGGGCGGGCGCCCGGAGGGGGCAACGTTCCGCGTGGTGAGGCTCGCCAACGTGGCCGTCCTATCCGAGAAGACGGCGCCTCATCCCGCCACCGGTTGAACGGACGATGGCATGATGTGTATTGTTTCCAGAGATCATACACATGACGAGGCGTGTGAGATGCGGACGAATATCGTGATCGATGACGAGTTGATAGCCAGAGCGCTGAAGGTCACAGGCCTGAAGACCAAGCGAGCTGTGGTGGAAAGCGGCCTCCGGCTCCTGGTGAAGTTGAGCGATCAGGAACAGATCCGGGCCGCCCGGGGCAAGCTGCGCTGGGAAGGCGACCTCAACGCCAGCCGCTCCGACTGATGATCCTCGTCGATTCCTCAGTCTGGATAGACTA
>CALAKE010000240.1 GCA_937922775.1 uncultured bacterium
TCTGCTGCCCAGGTCGTTGAAGAGGCCGAGGTTTCCACCCGTGAGGTTGGACATGGTTCTCCCGAGCGGCAGCCTGAACTCGAACGTATTCGTGATGAGAGACGCATCGTCGGCGGTGAGCCACGACGTCTCGGTGTAGAAGCGGGCATCGTAGGTGAAGTTGATGGGGTTGGTACCGGTGTTGTCATCCTGCGCCAGCCCGGGTGTCGCGCAAGCCACGAGCAACAGGCAAGCGCAAACAGTGTACCTGACGATCTGTCTCATCATGCTTAACCTCCTCTATAGACCATCATTGGTGTGTCCAGCAGCGTGCAGTCGGGAGACATGATATTGAGATGTACCAACCAAGTGATATGGGGGCCATACCACCTTAGTGGTATGGTGGAGACCAGGAGGGGAAGGAGGGGAAGGAGGGGAAGGGAAAAGAGAGGCCGGCAATCAACGCCGACCTCTCCTCTCAGCTCCCTGCTCGGATTACTCTACCTTCAACTGAACAACATGAAAACGCTGAACATGATTACGGTGGGCAGGAGTGCCGCCTTGAGGAGGCCGGCCGGTTTGACACCGTTGTCGAAATAGTCCTTGAGAATCGTCTGGCCCGCCGGGTTCGGAGCGTTGGCGATGACCGTCAAGCCGCCACCGGCGACAGCGCCGGCGACGACCGCGTACTTCAGCGCGTCGGTGAAGCCGGGAACCAGTGTACTGAGGTAGGTGATCGCCGCATTGTCGTTGAAAGCCGTGAGCACCGTCGCCGTAAGCGCCAGCGGCAGTTCTCCGAGACCGCTCAGCACGGGCTCGATCCACCAGCCCTGCACCCCGCCGTGGGTCACCAGTCCACCTAGAAAGAAGCCCACGAGCAGGGGCGCTTTCAGATCGACGTTGTTCTGGTAGTCGGCGGTGACCACGGCGAAGCCGAGGAAGAACAGTAGGCCGGCAACGAACAGAGCCGGGTGGTGAGCGTTAAAGATCGTCCAACCCATGAATGCAACGTGCACCGACACTACCCATGCCGGCACCGGGTCTTCCCGCTGGTCCCACGCCGGATCGGTGAACGGCGCTCGCTGCTCGCGGGGAAGCAAGTGCGGAAGCTCCCGCTGGAAGCGGTACAGCTTGATCTCCTCAAATCGCTGCTCGAACGCCTTTTCCGCCAAATCGGGATCGACGTTCAGTTCGGCCAGTTCCTTCAGCACGGATTTCCGGAGACGTTGCTTGACCTCGGCCACGAACCGGTCGACGACGGCGCCGACTTCCGGACCGGGCGGGCCCTTTTCGGCATTGATCTCGGCTACCGCCGCGTCCAGCGCCCGCTCTACGCTCTCTCGTGGCATATGGGCTGTCAGTATCTCTTGCTCGAGCGTCCGCACCTCAAACTTGCCGCGAAGGGTGGCAATTTCCTTACGGAAGAAAAACCAGTAGACCGAGTTGGAGATCACGATCCCCAGAGCCGCCTTCCAGCCGAAGTTCAGCGCCATGTGCGCCGTTCCCCAACCCCAGGGCTCCGCGACCATCAGCACCGGCGGTGCGGCGAAGTGCGTCAAGGTGCCCCCGACCGAGATGTTGACGAACAGGAGACCCAACGTCGCGTACTTGAGCCCCGGGCTAGGGCTGAGCCGGTAGAACTTGCGCACCAGAAGCAGCGCGCAGATCGTCATCGTGGCCGGTTCAGTGATGAACGAGCCGAGCAAGGGACCGAGGGTCAGGATCGTGAACCACCACGCGGTGAGTGATCCGCCGAACAGCTGGGCAATGCGGTTCATCGCAGCTTCCGACAACTTCAGGATCGGCCGGGTCGAGGCCAGCGTCATGATGACTACGACGAACATCGCCTCGGTGTAGTTGACCGAGTGCGAGACGTAGTCGACGACAGTATGCCAATCGAAGAAGTAGACGATGGAGAGTATTAGCGGGATGGCCCAAAGTCCGAAGACGACCTCGATCTCGCCCATGAAATGCAGCAAGCGCGACCCATGGGAGACCGAGTTGAGTGGGGCCTTCCCCTTCTCGATCTTTCGCTCGTGGGCATGCTCGAGCCGGTGCGAGATCTCGCGGAACTTGCTGGTGAGAAAGGTGTGAATGATGGCGAGCAAGAAGAGCAGAGTAGCGACGAGGTTGAACGGATTGGCCTGGATCCTGCCGCCCAGGCGCGAGAGGGTGCTCTGCCCGGCGTCGTGGTAGCTTTGGAGGTCCTGTGGAAAATCCGTCGCTACGTTGGTCGAGTGCGCCTCCTGGGAGGCGAAGCATGGTTCCGGCGTGACCGACCCGAGCACCGCGAAAATCACCACCACACCGAGAAGCAACGCAACGTTCTTCCTCATCGATCGAACTCCTCTGCGTTCGTCTGCTTGATCATGTTGGTAGGCTTGGGCGAGCATCACCTACACACGGGCCCATCACAACACGGGAACGTCATAATTTACACTACAAGCTGCACCTTCATGTTGTCCATGGAACTATGAGCTGGCCGAACGCAGCACCCAGTCGATCGCATCGAGCAGGGCCGTGCCGTCGACTGGCTTGCGAAAGAACCCCACCGCCTTCATCGCATACGCCTGGTGTCTGATCTCCGGTTCGTCGTCGGCCGCGACGACGATGACCGGCAGGTCCACATTGCGTGCTTGTAGCTCCGCCTGCAGCTCCCCGCCGGATAGTTCGGGCATCCGCGCGTCCAGCACCAGGCACCCGGACACCGCCGGATCGAGGGAGTCGTGGAACTCGAGGGCGGAAGCGAATTCACGCACGTCGTGTCCAGCCGTGCGCAGCAGGCGCGTAAGCCCCCTCCGCGCCGACTGGTCCTCGTCGACTACGAACACGATGGGAGTTTTGGACATATTAGGAAATATGCCCCGAGGCAGGATATGGCTATTCCACCTTAGTGGTATGGTGGTGAATAGGAATGACGACGAAAGCGGCGTCTATTTGCGGGGTTCGACTGGGTTAACCCCGGCCTTCTCGCACAACCGCACCAGCTCGGCAACCGAGTCGATCCCGAGCTTATGCATCACACGTCCGCGGTGGATCTTGACCGTGTCTT
>CALAKE010000241.1 GCA_937922775.1 uncultured bacterium
GTAGAGCACCACTCGAGCAGAGTGGAGGCCTCCCAGTTTCTCGCCGACCGCCTCGTTGATAATCGTGTAGTAGGGAACCGTGGATTCCCAACTCATGCCACCGAGTAACCCAATGGTCTTCATTGCACCGAGGCGAGGAACTGGAACACAATTTGGTTCCACTCGTTAGGGGCCTCGAAGTAAGGGGAGTGACCAGTTTCCGGAATCTCGACGACTTGGCTGCCCGGCACTTGGGCCGCAGCCTCACGCATGACCTCGGGAGGAAAGATAAGGTCCTCGCTGCCGACGATGAACATGACGGGAAAGCTCGGTGCCTGCGGTAGCTCGTGGGTGTACTCGGTGTTGAGCAACAAGTTGCGCATCACCTGGACGATCTCGCGGGTCGGTGCGCCGATTTGCTCGAAGAGAAAGGCCCTGATCATGTCTCGTTGCCTGAGATTGTCGCCGATGGCGGAGTGCTGGCCGATCGCCAGTGTGCCGTTTTGCCCCGCAATCACATCTCTGCCGATGAACTCGGCGTAGTGTTCCCTGATGGCGGGTGTATAAACGCCGGCAATCGAGTCAGCCAGCACGAGGCTGCGCAACCTGTCTGGATGCTTCACGGCGAAGCCCATCGAGGCCCAGCCGCCCATTGACTGCCCGATAAGGTGGGCGCGCTCGACTTGAAGCCGGTCGAGAATCATGGCCAGGTCCCTGGCTGACGGCTCGGGCCCCATCTTGCCGGTCGTCGCTGAGGAGCGCCCAAAGCCGCGCTGGTCCCAGTTGATGACGTGATAGTGGCGCGCGAACTCGGGAACCTGCTGAAACCAGATCACCCGGTTTCCACCCAGGCCATGGCTGAAGACTACGGTCTCCCGACTCGGGTCACCGAACGTCTCGAAGTAGATCTGCTCCCCCTCGGACGGAAGGTATCCGCGCGGGCCATGAGGAATCAGGTCTGAATGGCTCATCTTCATGGTTTCAAGCGCACGCGAGTCATGTCCTCTTCACGAAGATACTGGCGAGCAGCAGCCAGGCGAGCAGGAAGGCGACTCCACCGAACGGTGTAACTGCTCCAAGATAGCTTAGCCCGCTGACGCTCAAAACATACAGGCTGCCGGAGAAAAGCAGAATTCCGACGAACATCGACCATCCGGCCCACCGCAGCCTCACCGAATCGGCGAGGTGCATTCCGAGGATTCCCACGATCAGCAGCCCGAGCGAATGGAAGAAGTGATACCGAGCGGCCGTTTCCCAGGTAGCGACCCTTTCGGCCGGTAGGCGATCCTCCAGCGCGTGGGCACCGAACGCACCAAGGGCCACGGCGACCATGGCGCAGACGCACCCCAGGAAGAGAAAGATACGGGCATCAGAGCCCACGGTTTGGGCAGGCGTGGCGCGCATTTCGTGTTTCCGTGCTTTCCGTCTTCCTACTTCTTGGGCAGGATCACACCACCGAGGCCCATCTCCGCCGCAGCCGAGTTGAACTCCTCGACATCGAGAGAGATCAGCATGTCCATTTCGGCCGTCTGGCAGCCCAGGGCGGCCGACAGCTCGACATAACGATCATAAGCTGCCTTCGTGGGCCTTCCGTAGCTGCCGACCACATACCGGTACAGGTAGCCGATCTGATTGTCGAGCATGGGGGGGAAGTTGATCGGGTCCTGCCTGGCCTCGCTCTTGGTCTGAACCAGAACCTCCTCGACAGTGGTGAGCTGCTCGGCAAGCTCCTTGGCTTTTTCGAGTAGTTCCGTGCCCATGCCGGCCTCCTCGCCACGCCTCGCCAGTGACATCGCTTGCTCACGAACGGATCGAATGGTCTTGATCGCGGCGTGTGATTCAGCAAGCAAGTCGCGTAGCTGAACCTGCAGCTCGAAATGCTCATCCAGGTCGGCCTGAGTGACATCGTCCCGGCGTGGATCCCTCAATACCTCGAGAGGCTGCTCCTGGCTCCACTCGCCCGATGTCAGTCGCACCGAGTATGTGCCCGAGGAGGCGATCGGGCCGCCGCTATAGCCGATGTAGATCAAGGCGTCAGGGATGAGCTCGGGAGGCTCGTAGCTCAAATTCCAGGTGAACTGATTCATCCCGGCGGATACTCCGAGGCGAGGGGCTCCTCCAAAACGGCCGCCGCCGCGGGAGCCACCGGGAGCGCCGTCTTCCTCGGCCCCCGGGCGTCCCGTGACGCCGCGCACTACGTCTCCCCTGGCATCGAGAATCTCGAGCGTGACCTCGTCCGCGGGCGTCTCGGCGAAATAGTAGTGGATGACCGCCGGTCGTGCCCCGCGACCTCCGGTACGGATGGCGGCGCGCGGGGCAAACAGGTGCGCGGGCGCCTCGGCAACCGCATCGGTGATCTCGTGCAATGGAGTCAAGTCGTCGAGGATCCAGAAGGAACGCCCCTGAGTCGAGACCACGAGGTCCTGTTCGTGCACGACCATGTCGGTGACCGGCGTGACGGGCAGGTTGAGCTGGAACGGCTGCCATGAGACGCCGTCGTCGAACGAGGTGTACATGCCGAATTCCGTGCCGGCGTAGAGCAGGCCCGCGCGATCGGGGTCCTCGCGAACGACGCGCACGGGCGTATCGCTCGGGATGCCGTTGGTGCCGTCCGTGATGGACTCCCAGGTGGCGCCGAAGTCCTCGGTCTTGAACACGTAGGGGGCAAAATCGTTCATCCGGTAGTTGTAAACGGTAGCGATTACGCGGCCCGGCCTGTGTGTCGAGACATCGATCGCGTTCACCGTGCCTTCGGTGGGCATCTGCGGTGGCGTCACATTGGTCCAGGTGGCGCCACGGTCGCGCGAAACATGGATGAGACCGTCGTCACTTCCCGTCCAGAGCTCATCCGCGCTGTGTGGAGACTCGGCGAAGGCGAAAATCGTGTTGTAGACCTCTACGGAGGTGTGGTCATGTTGCAGCGGCCCGCCCGGAAGCTCTTGCTTCTCTGGGTCGTTGGTTGTCAGATCCGGGCTGATCGCTTCCCAGCTCATGCCCTCGTCGGTGGACCGATGGACGACCTGGCTGGTGTAGTAGATAACTGTTGGATCGTGCCGCGAGATCACGACCGGCGCGTTCCACTGAAAGCGATACTCGAGCTCCCGCGGGGCGACACCGTCAACAAGCACTGGATACACATCGACGTCAGCACTCTCTCCCGTGCTGTGGTTGTAGCGGGAGAGCATGCCGATGTAGCAGCCGGCGTACACAACGTTCGGATCGCGAGGATCGACGGCGATGTGGCCACTCTCACAGCCACCGACCGTGTACCAATCCTGCATGGTGCCGCGGCCGTCGCTGCTCATGCTGAGGGTGCTGTTGTCCTGTTGGGCGCCGTAGACACGGTAGGGAAACTGATTGTCTACCGTGACACGATAGATCTCGGCAGTGGGCTGGTTATAGAGCGAGCTCCAGCTCAGGCCGCCGTTGTTCGTGATCTCAGCGCCGCCGTCGTCGGCGAGGATCATCGTTTCTGAATCTGCCGGGTTGATCCACAGGTCATGGGTATCGCCGTGGCCGACACGAATCGGCTGGAACGAGGTCCCGGCATCAATCGAGCGGTAGAACCCCGCGTTCATGACGTAGACGGTGTCCGCATCGTTGGGGTCGGCTGTGATATGGGAGTAGTACCAGTGCCGTGTGCGGAGGTTGCGGTTACGGTTGATGCGACTCCAGGTCGTCCCCGCGTCCTCGGAGCGATAGATGCCTCCCTCGGGATCGTGAGCGCTAACCAAGGCGTAAACTCGTTCGGGGTTGGCTGGCGAGACACTCACACCAATCCGACCCGTCAACCCCTGAGGCAAACCACCGCCGAGCTTCTTCCAGGTCTCCCCGCCGTCTGTCGTCTTGTAGATGCCGCCATCCTCGGAAGCATCGAGCACGGTCCACGGCTTGCGCTCGGCACGCCAGAAGGCCGCGTAGATCTCACGCGGGTTCGACGGGTTCATCGACAGGTCGACGGCGCCGGTGGTTTCGCTGACGTACAAGACCTTCTCCCAGGTCTCGCCGCCGTCCTGCGAGCGATAGACTCCGCGTTCCTCAGTCGGGCCGAACGGATTTCCCAAAGCAGCCAGGTACAAGAGATCGGGATCCGTCGGGTGAACGTGAATGCGCGCGATCTGGCCGGCATCGCGCAGGCCCCTGAACTCCCACGTCTTGCCGGCATCCGTCGACTTGTAGACACCGCGGCCTATGCTCACGTTGCCGCGCGGGCAGGCGGAGCCCGTCCCCACATAAATCACGTTCGGATCCGAGTCGGCAACGTCGATCGCGCCCACCGAGGCTACGTCGAAGAACCCATCCGAGATATTCATCCACGTAATGCCGGAGTCCGTCGTTTTCCAAACACCTCCACCGGTAGTCCCCATGTAGTAGGTGTCGGGCTCGTCAGCGATCCCCGCAACCGTCGTGGAGCGACCGCCACGGAACGGCCCGATGGAGCGGTATTCCAGGGCGGAGAAAAGCGCCGGCGCTACAGCCGGTTCCCCGGCGGTCGCGGCCTGCGCTCGGGGCTCGCCGCTCGCGGGAGGAGCTCCCGCCGTAGCAGCGGAGCTGATAGTCAGGCACAAGAGCAGGCTGCCTGTGATTAGCACGAGAAGCTTGTTGTCGGGGAAGGCGCGCATGAGTCACCTCGGGGAACGGCTGGTGGGCTGAAAAGTTCCTCTCGTCAGGACGAGCAGAGCCTACAATCGTCAATCTCAGCTACAGCCCGGCCTTTGTCAAATGCCGGGAGTGGTGAGATCCTCTGGTGATTTCCCGATAATCATCATGAGGCCCTGCATGACCTGGATGAAGAGGTTCGCAGCGGACAGCCCGATCGCATTCAGCTTCCTCACGACCGTCCTGCTCTGGCTCTGCTACATCGCGGCCGGTGTTGCCGCCCCGCTCCTGGGCACGACTGCCGCTGGCCAACAAACGGGCAGCGCGGTGGGGAGGTTGGTGGCCGCGCTGATCTTTCTGGGCCTACTTTGGTGGTTGGGCTGGTTGCGAGCTGCGGGAATCACCGAGCTCGGGACGTGGCGATCGTGGCTTCTCGTCTTGCCAGTGTTGGCCTATGAGGTCCTCGCGCACCTGTACGCTTTCTTCGGCAGCCTTGCTCTCGGCGTGCCGGAGTCACCCCTGGGCCGGGCGGTGGCGCTGAACGGTGCGGCGGCCGGATTGCTGGAAGAGCTCGCCTTTCGTGCTCTGTTGCTATACGCGCTAACGCGCCTGTGGGCCGATTCGAGGCACGGGATCCTGAAGAGCGTCCTGATCTCCTCGTCGTTTTTTGGCTCGGCGCACCTTCTTCATCTCACTCTCGGGCGCCCAGTCCCTCTGGTTCTCCTGCTGTTCGTGAGCGCATTCCTGGGTGGGATCTACTACGCGGCTTTCGTGCTGCACTCTGGAAGTGTGTGGCCGGCGGTGGTTCTGCACGTGGTACTGAATGCCGTTGTCGGGGCCCAGGCTGTCGGCAATCCGCAGTTCGCCGAAACGGTATCAGGCTGGTTGCTGGTTCTTGCGCTACAGCTACCTGTCGTAGTACTTGGGATGGTGTTGATCTTGCGCGTGCAGCCACGTCCTATCGTGCCCGCCGCGGCCTGAAGCGAGAGCTCGACGATGTCATCGAAATCAAGGAAATCACCGCCAGATTCCGAACAACGACGCCGCATCGTAACGGAGGCGAAGCGCCGACGCGAGAAGCAAGGACACGGCTATCGTGAACGGGCGCTCAAGATCTTGCCTTGGGTTTGTGCGAAGTGTGGCCGAGATTTTGACGGGAAGAAGCTCCACCAGCTCACCGTCCATCACAAGGACCACAACCACAACAACAATCCGGCCGATGGCAGCAACTGGGAGTTGCTCTGTATCTACTGTCACGACGACGAGCATTCGCGGAACGAGGTCGCCGAGGCCTACGACGGGGCGTCCTCAGGCAAGAGCCAAGAGCGTCCCGACTTCAAGCCGTTCGCGGGCCTGGAAGACCTGCTGAGCGGCAAGGAGTAGCTCTCTCCTTCTCGCTCGGTCCGACGCTCCCGTCGTTCACGAGCTGGCCTTGCCTGGTTGCCGTGCTCGCCGAGCAAGAAGAGGGGCGTGGGAATGATCAGCGAACAGAGCCTCTCCGAAATCCTCGACGATTCCTCCAGTTTCAGGCTCGTCGAGCCACACATCTACTCGACCTTCGCTGCCGGTGAGGATGTCGGCATCTCGTACGACAAGAGGTTCGGTTACTTCTACGACTTGGTGGCATGCAGTCCTGCATACAATTTC
>CALAKE010000242.1 GCA_937922775.1 uncultured bacterium
CTCTCGCCGTTTGGCCGGGGATATCACCCGAGCACAACCTAATTACCCCCGTTCCGAGAATCTGTCAACGACTTTCTTCGGCATCCGGCAGAAAATTCGGAAAAAACCTCGGTCGCCGTCGCGAGTCCCCTCGGATGCGCGTGAGGACCGCTCTCAGCCGCGGTCTGCAATCGGCACGTAGCGGCGCCCCGAATGTCCGATGTACTGCGCCCGGGGCCGGATCAGAACGTTTGCCGAGTACTGCTCCATGACGTGGCTGGTCCAGCCTGCCACACGGCTGATGGCGAAGAGCGGTGGGAACAGGTCGGCAGGAAAACCGAGATAGGTATAAAGCGAGGCCGAGTAGAAATCGACGTTGATCGCCATTCCCTTCCTGTCCTGCATGACATCGATCATGCGGCTCTGGATATCCAGCAACGTCGGGTCGCCTTGTCCGGCGGCGGCCAGCTCCTCTGCCACCTGCTTCAGGTGGCGCCCGCGCGGGTCCTCGACCTTGTAGACGCGGTGGCCAAAGCCCATGATGCGCTCCTTCTTGGCCAGCTTGGCGTCGATGTAGTCGGGCACCCGCTCTGGTGAGCCGACCTCGTACAACATTTCGAGCACGCGCTGGTTCGCGCCGCCGTGTAGGGGGCCTTTCAGGGTGCCGATCGCCGAGGTAATGGCGGAATACATGTCAGAGAGAGTCGCCGAAGTGACCCGCGAGGAAAACGTCGAGGCGTTGAATCCTTGCTCGGCGTGAATCACAAGCGCCATATCCATGGCGCGGACAGCCTGCGCGCTGGCGCGCTCGCCGAAGCACATGAACAGGAAGTTGGCGGCATGATTGAGCGCCGGGTCAGGGGCAATCGGTTCCTGACCACGACGGCAGCGAAATATGGCCGCTGTGAGTGTCGCCAATCGGGACGTGAGCTTCACCGCCTTGCGCCGGTTCGCCTCCGGCGAGAGGTCTTCCGCCTCCGGATCGTACTGGCCCAGGGCCGAGGTCGCCGTCCGCAGGATCGCCATGGGCGGGGCCTCGGCGGGAGCGGAGCGGATCAGGTCGAGAACCGGCTTGCCAACTTCTCGCTCGCGGGCCAGCAGTGTCACCATGTCCGCGAGTTCGGCTCGATTCGGCAGGTCTCCGTCCCAGAGCAGTGACACGACTTCTTCGAAGGTCGAATGGTCCGCCAGATCGTGGATGTCGTAGCCGCGAAATATGAGCCTGCCTTCTTCACCGAAGACTGTGCTCGTCGCGGTCTGCGCGACGACAACGCCCTTCAGGCCGGCAGCGACGGAGCTCTTGCTGTCGTCAGCGGGTTTCTGGTTAGAGGGCCTATCGCTCATCACTCCTCCCGCAAAGCGCGGCTTGACGCCGGGTTGTGGACCACAGATCCCGCAGGAGTCGGGCACGCGGGACGTTTCTGGCATGGACGCGTGCAGCGTCGCCACATCCTACTGATTTCGAGGAGGTTGGACAAATGGGATCAGGCCATGGTGAAGGCATCGATCGTGGATTCGGCACGGCCGGCTAGCGATCTCTCAGGGAATCGACGAGCTGGCGCAAACGAGGGGAAATATCGACGGCGTACGGAGAGGGTCTCTCGAGAGCCCGCACACTCTCCGGAGTGGCCGCGAGTTGCTCTGCTGCCCTTCGCTGGACATCTAGTAGGGTAGGAGCCCGGTGCAGTGGGATGCCGTCCCGCATCACAGGCTCGATCAAAGGCTCGCCATCGAGGTCCTCGTCAGCCAGGCCGATGATATCCCGCAGGAAGGAGCCTCCGTTGCGTTGTCGCCAAGCCTGTTTGCGGCCCGGAAGCGTGATCTTGCCCGTGCTCAGCTTGATTACCGGTACCTCTTCGCCGGAGGCATCCACACATGCCACCAGCTTGTAGGTGCTGTCGAGAGAAGGAGCATCTCCGCTCGTGCCGAGCTCCGTCCCCACGCCAAATCCGTCGACCGCCGCCCCGGCCAGCAGCATCCTGTGGATCCTGAACTCGTCGAGCCCGCCGCTGGCAAAGATCTTCGTGTCATGCAATCCAGCCTCATCGAGAATCGCCCTTACTTCTCTGCTGAGAGTGACCAGATCGCCACTATCGAGTCGCACCGCCGCCAGCTTGCGCCCCTCTTCTTCGAGTGCTCGCGACACCCGCACTGCCGCTCGTGCGCCTTCGAGGGTGTCATACGTGTCGATCAGCAGAGTCGGATCGCCGGGGTAGGAGGCCGCGAATGCCAAAAAGGCCTCTTCTTCATCGGGATAGAACATGATGAAGGAATGAGCCATGGTGCCGTAGGTGGGGATATCGAAGCGCTGCCCGGCGAGCACATTCGACGTGCCGATACAGCCTCCGATAACGGCTGCTCGTGCCGCCAGCAACCCCGCTTGCGGGCCGTGATCTCGGCGTGGGGAAAAATCCACCACCTGCCTGCCAGCGCTGGCGCCGACTACGCGTGCGGCTTTGGTAGCGATCATTGTCTGGAAGGTGATGATGGTCAGCAGATACGTCTCAACGAGCTGCGCTTCGATGATGGGAGCCGTGACGGTTGCCAAAGGGGTAGGGGGGAAGACAACGGTGCCTTCCGCGATGGCGTCGACGGAGCCGCTGAAGCGAAAGCCCGAGAGGTAGTCGAGGAAATCATCCCGGAAGTGGCCGGTACCTTCGAGTTGTTCGAGAACCTCGGAGGTGAAACGAAGGTCCCTCAGGTAGGCGAGGGCCTGCTCGAGTCCGGCGGCCACGAGGTATCCACGCTGGGGCGGCAGGCTCCGAACGCTCAGATCGAAGGTGGCAGTGCGGTCAGCCGTCCCTTGTGAGTAATAGCCGGCGGCCATTGTCAGCTCATACAGATCGGTAATCAACGCGAGCTGATCGGGAGTAACGAGACCGTGCCTCATGGTGGCCCATCATACTCCTGACGATGAGGAGCCGCCTCCAGGGTTCGGTGATCTTTGTCCTTACCTCGGTATCCAGCGCTGGGGCGGTGCCGGCATGGGGAAGCGAATCTGCCGTGACTCGAGGGCCTCGTCAACCTAGCGCCGTAGGAACTCGAGCAAGTCGCGGAGATCACTGCCGCTGAGCTCTGGCCACCGGCGCCCTTCTCGAAGGATGGCTCTCTTCATGATCGGCGCGTGGTTCCACATCGCTGCCACGAGCGCAGCCTCTGTGGTTGTGGCGCTGCCTCCGACCAGCAGGGGGCCTTCGAGCACAGTCGGTTCCGATGATTGGGTGCTCGCATGGCACTCTGCGCACCTCCGGTCGGCGAATACTCCAGCACCCCGATCAGCGTCGCCCGGAGGGTCCGCGAAGGGCAAAAAGTAGAGGAATGCCACCAGATCCGCGAGCTCCGAATCCGTGAACACCGGCCACCCGATGCCGCGCTGTTCCATTCCATCGCTCATGGTGAGGGCGTGATTCCACATGATCCCGGCAATAGCTTCGGCGGATCGGTGCAGATCGAATTCCGCAAGGTCGGGCCCTCCACTTCCACCTCGAGCATCTCTTCTGTGGCAGCTCGAGCAACCCTTGACGGCAAATAGACTTCGGCCGAGGTTTGGATCGCCGGGGGCCGAAAGCAGCGGCTCCCGCACGCCTGGTCCGGCTTCCTGTCTGATAAAGGCGCTCAGATCGGCTAGGTCACCCGATCTGAAGCTCGGAGGCGCTATGTTCATCTGACGCATTCCCTCCAGCATCGAAGGGCCGTGGTTCCAGATCTCCTGCGCTACCGAGAGAGGTGAGGCAAAGCCACCGAGCTCGGCGAGATCGGGCCCAATACTGACCGCCCCTCCTCCTATGACGTGGCAGGAAGCACATCCGCCTTCCTCAAAGACTCTTCGGCCATCGTCGGCAACGCCCGGCCGACCCAAATAGTCGATGAAGTAGAGGAAAGCGAGGATCTCGGTGGCCTCTGACTCCGAAAGCGCTGGCCATTCGAAGCTTGCCACCTCCATGGTCACACTCATGTCAGGCGCGTGATTCCACAGCGCGGCGCCGAGCTCCAGAAAGGTGCCGCCGAAACGCCCTTCGCCCAGGCTCGGGCCACTCCCCGCGACGAGGCCCGTGAGGCCGTGACAGCTGGTGCACTCCTTACTCTCGAAGAGCCTGCGTCCTCGAAGTGGGTTACTCGGCAGTTCGACATCGTCCTGGGGCTGACCCATGACATCCAAGGCGACCAAGGTGAGCATTGTCACGGTCAGAGCAGCGGCGAGGGCGAAAGAGAGTCCGAGCGTCGGCCGTCGCAGACCCGATCGCCTGAGATTGCCGCGCGGCTGGTTTTGCCTTTTGGTACTCATGACGGCCGCTCCTCGTCCGCGTCCTCATGCAGGGAATGCCGGCCACGCTGCAACCCAACAAAAACGTAGGTCAAAACACCAGCACAAGTCATGAATACCGGAATGGCAACGATCGAAATACCCACCGAGGCGGTGGGCGCGTCGTGAAGGCTGATGGAGAGGCGAATGAGATGGAAGATCCACGCTGAGACACCCAGGACAAACACCCAAATCATCCCCATCGACGAAACCTGGAGAAAGACGATCCACTTGCGCTCTGGTTCCAGCCTCATCTCAATTGACCTCGTCAGCTCCTACCTGCCCGGCCAGCGCCGGATCGGGCAGGTACGTCTCGACTCTCTCGCTCGTCTCACGTACCGACACCTCGCGCCCTTCTTGAATCTCCCAAATGCAGATGAGCGGGAAGAAGCGCGCGAACAGTACGAAGCCGAGGATGAACGTGGCGATACCCCCGGCAAACATCGCCCACTCCACCAGGCCGGGAATATAGAAACCCGTCGGCAACGGCAGGCGGGGATTGGCAAGCGATGGGACCACAATGTTCAGGCGTTCCAGCCACATGCCGATCACGACGGCGACCGAGGCGAGGAAGATTCCAGGAATCGTCCGTGTCCGGCGAAAACTGAGGATGCCGGCCGGAATCAGGAAGTTACAGGCCACCATTCCCCAAAAGAAGATCGCATACGGTCCCGTGACCTTGTAGTAGAACACCCGCATCTCGCTCGGCTCGTTGCCGAAGAATGCGGTCAGATATTCGGAGAAAGTGAAGTAGAACCACAGTAGCGACATGACCAGCAGCAGCTTCGAAAGGTAGTCGAAGTGCACGCGTTTGAGGTAGCGCTCGAGGTGGTAGACCCGGCGCAGAATGATCATCACCATGAGCAGCGCC